>DASQZP010000416.1:0-18179 GCA_035638655.1 Bacteroidales bacterium | reverse complement strand
GGGTACCTTTGCTAACGTACGGATACGCAATAAGCTCGCTCAAAGTGAAGGTGGCTATACAACTTATTTCCCTGAAGATAAGGAAATGACAGTTTATGATGCTTCTTCCAACTACAGCAAAGACGGAGTACCGCTGATTGTCCTGGCAGGCAAAGAATATGGAAGTGGTTCTTCCCGCGACTGGGCTGCTAAAGGTACCTTCCTGCTTGGAATTAAAGCCGTTATCGCCGAAAGTTATGAGAGAATTCACCGAAGTAACCTGGTGGGGATGGGTGTATTGCCTTTACAGTTTGAGGAAGGAAAAAATGTGGAAAGTCTTGGTTTATCAGGGAAAGAGAAATTTACTATTACCGGGCTCGACAGTGGGCTGAATCCGCGGAAAGTTTTTGAAGTAAAGGCCGTGAATGATGAAGGTAAGGAAAAGAAATTCAACGTTGTTGCAAGGCTGGATTCAGCTATTGAAGTTGAATATTACCGCCATGGAGGTATCCTGCAATATGTACTTCGACAGTTTCTGAAAGAAGATTGATTTAAAGATATTGTTGATTGGATTGATTTGAATAAAAGAACCGGATGAGTTTAATTACCATCCGGCTCTTTCATAGTTATCACCGGTTCCTTTTTTTACTTGATTTTATCCTGTTGGAAACAAAATATAAATGTTATTGTAATTCTTTCAGAATAGCCATAAGCCCTTTTTCTGTTCCAGAAAAATAGTCACCTTTTTTAAATTCCGGAATGATTATCTGATCAATAATTCTTTTGGCTTCTTCATCGGTTAGCGCATTAGTGAGGCCTTTCCCTGTCTGTATGCGTATATTTCTTAATTTTTTACTAAAAATAAGGAGAATGCCATTGTTCTTGTCTTTCTTTCCAATGCCCCATGAATTAGCAAGATCAAGAGAATAATGATATAGATCGGGATAGGGAGCAATTGAATCTACAGTGACGATAGCTATTTCATTTGAAGTTTTTCTTTCGTATTTACTTATGATCTTTTCAAGCTTCTTTTCCTGTCCGGTGGTTAGTATTCCTTCAAAATCATTGACAAATCCTGACGGAACCGGAAATTTAATGGATAGAGTGTCCTGATTAAAAGCTGGTTTTACCGAAAACATAATAACCAGAAGCAGAGAGTAATAATACTTTTTCATGGAGTTATGGGGTTTAGTTGTAAGGTTATCATTATAAATTAATTATATGACAATTTCCAAATGAAAATGTTTCATTGATAAATGCTGATTAAATCAATTAAAGTGCTGATTTTCAATCTTAGGTAAAGATATTGCAAAAGAATTATAAACACTTCATGGTCAACAATATATTTATTAAAATGTTATTCTTGCGAGGAGTGCGACATTATTTGGATAAAAAAGATTAAAATACAGAACCTTTAAAAAAATATTTTATGAAAGCATTTCAAATTACCCAAACCACCCGCCTGCCGGAAAATAAAAAACCATTAAAAAAAGTTGATGTGGACAAACCTGTTCCTTCTGCAGGAGAAGTTTTGCTTAAAGTGCATGCCTGTGGGATTTGTCATACTGAACTTGATGAAATAGAAGGACGCACTCCGCCTCCGGAATATCCCGTAATACCCGGGCATCAGGTTATTGGTACAGTAGTAGAAAATCATGGATCCGGTGAAGAAATCAGGGAAGGGGATCGTGTTGGTGTAGCCTGGATTAATCATGCCTGTGGAAAATGTGAATATTGCACCTCAGGAAGGGAAAATTTATGTCCGGATTTCATTGCCACCGGCCGGGATGTAAATGGTGGATATGCTGAATTTATGACAGCCCCTGAAGCTTTTGTGTACAAGATTCCTGATTTTTTCGATGATGTTAGTGCAGCCCCGCTACTCTGCGCCGGAGCAGTAGGTTACAGGTCACTCAGGCTTACGGGTCTGAGAAATGGTCAGAATATTGGTTTTACCGGTTTTGGAGCATCCGCTCATTTGTTAATCCCTGTAGTACGTAATCACTATCCGGACAGCAAGATCTTTGTGTTTGCACGGAATCCAAATGAACGGGAATTTGCCGGTGAACTGGGGGCACACTGGACCGGCGATACAACCGCTACTCCACCGGAAGAATTACATGCCATGATTGATACTACCCCGGTTTGGAAACCGGTTGTAGAAGCCCTGAAGCATCTCAGACCAGGGGGGCGACTGGTAATTAATGCCATCAGAAAAGAAGATCATGACAAAGAATACCTGCAAAAACTATCTTATCACGAACATCTTTGGATGGAAAGGGAAATAAAAACTGTTGCCAATGTTACCCGAAAAGATGTGCGGGATTTTCTTGACCTGGCGGCAAAAGCAAAACTCAATCCAACTGTTCAGCGCTTTCCTTTTGAAAAGGCTAATGAAGCCTTACTTGAAATAAAAGAGAGAAAAATCAGGGGGGCCAAAGTATTATTAATGAATAGTTGATTGATTTCTGTATTTTTCAAAGTATTTCCGGACGAGTTTCTTTCTGAATTCACTGGCTTTCTCTTCCCTTAACTTATAATCAGCCCGGGATTCATTTTTCTGCTTTGGCAGAAAAAGTCCTGAAGTATCCATTTCATGCTGCATGTCGTCATGAAAAAAATGTTCTGCGAAAATCTCCGGAGCCAGTTTCCAGATAATGACAGTCCCATCTGATGAAGCGCCTGCGAAATTTTCCCCATTAGGATTGATTGCAATATCGTTGATTACCCCGTCATGATCAATATAAGAATAAATCTCTTTTCCGGTGGAAATGTCCCAGAGACGTATGGTTTGATCATAGGATCCACTTAACAGAGTTCGTCCGTCAGTACTGAAACAAACGGTACGTACTGCCTGCTGGTGACCTTTAAAAGTATGTATACTTTTTGTGGTGTCAATACTCCATAATTTAATGGTTTTATCCAGGGAGGCAGAAGCAAAATTTTTACTGTCCGGGCTGAAAGCAATGTCGAAGATATTACCGGCGTGACCATGATATGTTCTGATCAGTTTATCTGTGGCGGCATCCCAGAGTTTTATGGTTTTATCAAGTGAACCAGTGGCAATATATTTGCCATCCGGGCTGTAGGATACAGAAAGTGTGCTTTTTTTATGTCCATCCAGTTCCTTTCCCTCTCCATCCTGAAATACCGGATCAATTTTCACCTCCCTGCCATATGAACCATAAGCAACATATTTGCTGTCAGGAGACAAGCTAAAAGACCAGATATCAGTATTTTGTACTCCTATTTGTCGTACCAGCGTACCATCTTTGTTCCATAATTTTAAACTTCTGTCACCGGCAGTGATTAAATAATGGCCGTCTTTTGTAAAATCCACTGCCATTACCGGCCGGAAATGGCCCTCAACCTGTACTTTTTTTTCTGCCTTTTCCCAGTCCCATAAAATGAAGGTATTGTCGGAAGACCCTGTCAACAGCTCATTTCCGTCTGGACTGAAGGCAACTGACAATACTTCAGCCGAATGATCCTTTAAGGTTGAAAGAATATATTCCTTTTGTGCGAAGAGATTAGTATTAAACAAAACCAGAAAGACAATCCATAGTATTCGTTGCATAATAAGTAGTATTTGTTGGGTCTTGCATCTTCTACGAATCTTATCATGCAGAGTTTTATTCCTTTTTCTTTTTTTTAAAAATTTCAAAGATAGGCTCCAGGTACATTTGCATACTATCCGTATTTTATCTGAATGATAGTGAATGACTGGCAGAAACTCAGGATTCAATTCTTACTCCGTTCCAGAAAGCTACATAATTTTTTATTTCTGAAGCAGCTTTTTTAGGTTCAGGATAATACCAGGCACCATTTTCATTTTCCAAATCACCAATTTTAATGGTATAATAGCTTGCTACTCCTTTCCATGGACAGGTAGTATGTTTGGACGTGGATATAAAGTATTCTTTCCTGATGCTTTCCGGGGGAAAATATTGATTTCCTTCTACCTCTATCGTTTTGTCCGATTCAGCTATAATGGTATCTTTCCAGATTGCTTTTGCCATGATTTCGTATTTTTTGATTTTTATATTCTATTAACAAATACAAGTATTTATAGTTTTAAAATACAATTACATAAGATTAATAATAATTTTAAAGTATTGATAGCCTTTTGTGCAATAAGATAAATTCGTGCCTGTAGAATTGGCTGTTATAAAAACTTCACGTATTTTTGGTAACCTGATAGTTAATCGAATTAACCGGTTGACGGATGATATCAAATATTACTCAATAAAATCCTGTTTTGATATGACGAAGCTGATCATTAACAATTATAGGGAGTTTGAAACATACGTGGGCAAAGTAATTGGAATCTCCGATTATTTCCAGATCACTCAGGATCAGATAAACAAGTTTGCTGAAGCAACGCTTGATCATCAATGGATTCATACTGATCCGGAGAGGGCAAAAAATGAATCGCCTTTTGGACAAACTATTGCTCACGGATACTTAACGCTTTCTTTGCTGCCATATCTATGGGAACAAATTGTAGAGTTCAGGAATGTGAAAATGATGATCAACTATGGAATTGAAAAACTACGATTCCGTCAACCTGTAATGGTTAATCAGCGCGTCAGGGTTAAAGTTTCTCTTCATTCCCTGCATGATCTGCGGGGAGTGACAAAAGCTCAAATGTTGGTCATCATGGAAATTGAAGGCAGTAATAAACCGGCATTTGAGACTACAATAACTTTCCTGTATCATTTTAAAGAATAAAGTATCATTTTTGCCACCTTTGTATCTTAGGCTTGAATGGCAGGTTAAAGTCTGTTCTCTCATTTCCTGTATCAAATTTCTTGTTGGTTTGTAAAAAATATACTTAAAGCGATGTTTTTTTTGAGATGATAGAGGATAATGATTCTTTTTAATCCTGGGGAAATTTGTTTTTAAAATATTCAGGTTTTTATCGCCTAAGGTAACTCCTGGTTGATACTTCATGTTTATTTTCAGGAAGATAGGTTTTGTTTATTTCTTTTTAACCGTCATGTAAGTGTTGTTGATAATTTTTTTCTTAAATTACAACGTTCATTAAAAAATTTCGTACACAACTTATATTACAGTGCGGAAGAATGGGGGAAGGAAATTCAGGACTAACAGATAATTTCAGATTGAAAATTCAATAAATAATATCGTACAGTCAGGACATTACAACATAGTTTTATCATTTGGCTGTTCGAATTATTGAGAATACCTGAGTGGGGTTACATAAATACAAAAAATGATACAGTTTACAAACTAATAACTAAAACCGCATATATGAAAAGGTTAAACTTTATTGTATTCCTGGCCGTTTTTTTATTTAAAGCTTTGTATTCTTTTTCACAGGACTTTTCCTCTTTAAATAGTATTTCCTTAAAAACGGAGATTGAATACAAGGAAGCAGAAGAACAGGTAATTGAATGTGCTGAATACATTCTTAATACTCCCTTTGATGAGGAAAATAAAAATTTTGCAGAAGCTGGCAGGTTTTTGTTGAGATGGATGGGAGGGACACCTGATTATACATTTAATATTGATGAGCAGGCAGCCCGTTTAATAAAAGGTAATGAACTGTTTTTAAGCGTATACCTGGCGGGCATGACAAAATTTGCACTTGAAAACCCTGATAACGCTGGTGACCATCAAAAAATGAAAGAATATGCCGTAAAAAGTCTGCTGGAATATTGCGAGAAGCCGGTAAATAGAATTAAGCCAAAAGGGGAACTAAAAAAGCTTATCAAGGCCAATCAAAAAGGTAAACTGGATGAATATTTGTAATTCGAATTCAGAAAAGAAATAAGCAAACAAAAATACCCGGCAGGAGTTTCTGCCGGGTATTGAATCTAATTCTACTTTGACACATTTAAATCAATTGTCAAAATTAATCCGATCTGCCCTTTACACTGAAGGAAAGGGCTTTATTTTTCGGCTTTCACCCTTTAGGGATGGGGCAAGAAAAGGCGAAAAATCAAGTCCGGGTTTAATCTGTCAAATTAGAACTAAATATACAGATTATTAAAGTGCACTTCCTCCGCCTCCGTTTTCGTAATTAACTTCCCGGTTTATTTTTTTAACTTTTCCGCCATATTTGAAGCGATAAGTAAACGTAGCTTCAAATAAATACTGAATATCAATCACCCCTTTCTGTTTTTCATTGTATCCCGCCGAACGGGTTTCAACCTGTGAATAGGTAAAATCTTTGATGAAAGGATTATACACAACTTCCAGTGAGGCTTTATCAGAGAATTTTTTATCAAAGGCTATGAGGTACAACATATCGCGCGAAGACAAACGCTGGTAGCTGATGGAAGGGCTGTTGTACCTCGCTATCGCATAGAAGGAATAATCTTTCGGTAGTGTAACAATACTGGTGAATGAAAAGCCATATGATAATTTGTTATTAAAATCATCAACAGATAAATGTTGTGAAGAACTTATTTCTCTTTTGTACAACCGGCCATATACATTCATTCGCCACCATTTTTTTATAAGTTGTACCGATGAATTTACGCTGGTTCCATATTCCAGCACTTTTCCGATATTGGCCTGGGTAATATGGGTAATTCCGCCCTGTTCGACAGTTGTCAGATCCTGAATGCCATTTCTTACATAGTTTGCATATATTTTTGGAGAAATGTAATTATTTCCGAAATTTTTGGAATAAGATAATTCTAACTGGTGTTCCAGCGAAGGTTTCAAATTTGGATTACCTGTTCTGTAATGAAGTGAATCGTCCCATGTCTCAAAAGGATTCAGATTAAAAACGTATGGCCTTTCTAATTGTCTCCTGTAAGTTAGTTTGACACTTTGATTATTTTCAAAACTTTTGCTAAGTGTCATCTGTGGCAAAAATTCAAAGTAATCGATCTGTGTTGTATCACCAATATTAATATTTGAGTACTCCCCTTTTAAGCCGGCTTGCCAGGAGAATTTACCGAATTTTCCTGACAGGTTATAATATCCTGCACCTCTTGATTCATTATAGCTGAACAATTGATTGGATAACTGATCAGCCTGATCTGTTTTTAACTGATTCGAAAATTTATTCTCCATCCACAGGTAGCTTCCTCTCAAGCCTGTCTCATGTTTGACCTTTCCTGTTACAAAGGTGTAATCAAGTTTTGAGCGTGCAGTATTGCTGTTGTTATACGTAATATTGTTTCTGGTTTGTGTGCCCAGCACGGTGGTCATGTTGGCAGGGTCAAAATAGGTATCAAAATAATTGTTTTTTACATCCGAAGATTGAAGATATAGATAGGCTTCTGCTGTTAGTTCCGATCCTTCCTTTTCGGGTGTGTGTTTTAAAAAGAGGGAAAGGTAATGGTTATTGGTGCTGTTTACAGTATTACTTTTGGTTTCAAAATATTGGGTTATCTCATCCTGCTGCATTTTTTTGTTGGTAGTGAAGACATCATCTTTCGGCTGGCTCGAATTTCGCCATTCTCCCATAAAATTCAGTGAAGTTTTGTCATTAATGAACCAGTCGATTCCATAATTCATATAGTTATTGGCAAAAGTCATTCTGCCATTCGTTATCTTATAGTTGGTATAACCGTCATTCTTTGCTGAATTATCTACTGTAGTAGTAAGATATTCCCTTGCATCAAAATTTTCGAAGTGTAGTCTGTCTCCTGCATATACTCTTACTTTCCGGGTGCCATATTCAATGTTTGCCCTGGGATCCATTATGATTTTATTTGGATGGAATAAAGGTGCCTGCAGTGATCCGGAAATGCCATATCTTTTTTCTTTTTTCATGACAATATTAATGACTCCTGAAATGTCAGAATCGTATTTAACCCCCGGATTAGTAAGCAATTCAACCTTGTCGATATATTGTGGATCCAGCTGGGCGACATAATCCTTGTTTCGTAGTACCCCGTCTACATAAAACTGGATATTTGAGCTGCCCTCAAGGGTGACATTATCCTGAAAGTCTACTGATACCGAAGGAATATGTCTCAGTAGCTTCAGACCGTTTGTGGATGATTTGCGAACATCATCATTTAACGTAAATACAGTCCTGTCAATTTTTTCTTCTCCTTTTAGTCGTTCTTTGGTTACCTTCACTTCTTCCAGAGAGGTAACATCTTCCTTTAGTCTTACCGGGCCTGTCTCAACAACATTGTTTTTTCTGTTAATTTCAAGATCACTGATCGTTTGAGGTTTGTAGCCGATAAAGGAGATTTTCAGGAAATATTTTCCATATTCAATACCTGAAATAGAGAATATCCCGATGGAATCAGATATAACGCCTGTGGTTAATGTTGAATCTGCTGCATTTAGTAGGGCAACAGAAGCAAATGAAATGGGATGTGATTCCTGGTCTGTAACCTTTCCGCTTATTGTTCCTTTCTTTTTTTCGGAACTTGTGTCAGTGGCCTTTGCTGCTGGTATAATAAAACATACCAATAACATGGAAATCAATAATTTTTTCATAATCTGCTCATTTTTGGGTTCTTATATGCAAATAGGACGAGGAACCGCCGGGTTTGTTACAGAGCAGATTAATATTTTTACTGTTAATTTTTTTTATTTCATAAAGTATTTCCGGAAATTTTAAATAAAAAATTTGAGTGTTATGAAATGAGCAAATTATTTAGAGCATGTCAATAAACTCAAGTGTCTGGATTAAGGTGTTCGAGAACAAAGCCTGTCCCGTTCTAAACGGGAGCGTGGAAAAAATTTTAATCAGCGATATACCAATGCTTATGAGGAATTAAAATTTTTGCAATAACGCAGTTATCGGACATTATGAACAGACTCTATTTATGCACTGATCTTTTTCACCAGCGATTTATTAATGATTTTCAGTGCTTCTCTCTCACTCAAGGGGGGAAGTGAGGATTTTTTTACAAAATCTTTAACTGAACGGGGATCGGTTTTTGAATATTCCCGAAGTATCCATCCGATTGCTTTCTGAATGAAAAATTCTTCTTCATTCCTCAGTTTAAGAATCATATTGAAAAGCAATGTTTTGTTCGTTTTTTCCTTATATTTTAACTGGTACAATAAGGCGGTTCTTTTTAACCAGATGTTGTCCGATTCAACCCATTTTTCTGTATACGGTTTAATTAGTTCCGGGTAATGCATGAACAAACTGCCAACCAGATGAGAGGCAATCAGGTCTACGGTATCCCACCACGATTTATTAATGATCATAAATTCGAGCATCCTGATTGTTTCAGCTGAAACAGCATTAATTTGTTTATCAAGAATTTCAATTGCAAAATACTGGTATTCCCGCTCATCGTATTTCCACAAATCACGAACAAGATTTTCTGTATCATGGATGTCGGGTAATCCATACTCGCTCAGGAAATTTTTGCAAATCAGTTTACGATATTCAGACTTGATTCCATAAAACTCAAAATGGTCTTTCATATAATGAGCCATGGCCTGGGCGTTTTCTGCATCGTAACTTGCTTCGAAATAATCAATCAGAGGTTTTAAATACTGATTTTTCATTTTTTTTTTGGGTTTTGGAGAATATTGTTTATTGCAGTAAAAGCAAAATTGAACATTTTATATCTTTTCTGATGTTTGATGTTATTCAAAGCTATTGTTTGCGACATTTTATAACAAAATCCCTGGATTTTGGCCCAAGTGGATTTTCATTGTAATCCCCGTAGATATTAATCAGCTCGAGTTTGGATCTATGAATGAGGTGCTCGAGTTCATAATGCCAAAAAAAGCGCATATCAAAACTCCACTCTTTATCCTTTTCTTCTCCGTTATCTTCATCCCAGACAAAACGCATGGTTACTCTGTTTATCTGTCGCACCAGATCGGCTTTTGCTGTAACAAATCGTTTAACTGTATGTCCTGGTTCATATTCCCCTTCAAAATCCGGAAAATTATCGAGCCCATTGAGCAACATGTTCAGGTCAGGAATATAGAGATCAAAAATAAAAATCCCTCCCGGTGCAAGATGATCAAATATCCTGTTCAGGGCTGCCAGTTGCTCATCAACCGTTAAAAGGTGAGCAAAGACGCGGAAAGGGGCAATAATTAAAACGAATTTTTTGTCCAGACTGAAACTGGTCACATCCTGCTTAGAAATTCTGAACTGTTCTGAAGAATCAATTTTTTTCTTCAACTGGTCCAGCATTTCATGGCTGTTATCGATCCCATATATGTCTGCCTGTGCCTTCAGGGCTTCTGTGAAAAACCGACCCGTGCCAACGCCTACTTCCAGCACCGGGCCGGGAGCACTTTTCATCTTGCTGATAAAATAACTGGTGTCATAGCCAGCGCGGACCCTGGCATAGATAACGTCATAAAACCTTGCAACAATTTCAGGATATACTGAAGATTCTGACATGATGAGTTTTTGATTTCAATGGAATAAGTAAATTATTTTAAGCTGGCTGTTAAAGGATGCTGAAAAAGAAACTATTTAAAAATTCAGCCGGATTAATTCCATTTCATCATTTATATAATGCCAATTTACAATTTTTTTAGATATAAAAAAATCACACTTGTTTTTATTGTTAAATGAGTATCGGATTATTTTCATAAAACATTATTCCCAGCGTTGCCCCTCCCCCCCTAAAGCCTGACTGCCGAACGCAGTACAGGCAGGGGGCCTCCGCTCTGTTTTAGAATGTAGTTTCGGCAAAAATTGCGGGTTGCCCCCTTTAGGGACCAAGGGGCAGCGGGTAGGATTTCTGATTATGATAATTTTTGTTTAAATACAATCAAAAGAAACTTATAAACCAACAATGATAAAGGATTTGGAGGTTTATTTTGTTTTGAAACAGGATGAAAGAATAAACGTATTTGCAATACTTGTTTTCAGGATTGTGTATTTTCAGTTTCTATTTCTGTAGTTTTAGGAGAAAATATTGTCTGAAGTTCATTGTCAGAAAGTTTTAAAAATGTATCAAATGACAGAAAATGAAATTATTAAGAACACTGCTCTTTTTGTTAGGGAAAGTCTCAAAGATGCGGAGGGCGGCCACGATTGGTATCATATTCAGAGAGTAAGAAACCTGGCGTTACATATTGGGGAAAAAGAGAAATGTGATCTTTTTGTAGTAGAGCTTGCAGCTCTTTTACATGATATTGCCGATTATAAATTTAATGATGGAGATGAGAATGCAGGGCCGGAAAAAGCTGCTGATTTTCTGGGGAATCTGGGCGTAAATAAAGAGATTACAAAACATGTAGTAGAGATTATCCGGCATATATCGTTTAAAGGCGGAAACAATGGCTCTCCTGTTGAATCAGTTGAATTTAAAGTGGTGCAGGATGCAGACCGGCTTGATGCCATTGGTGCCATAGGAATTGCACGAACTTTTAATTACGGAGGGTTCCGGAACAGGGCCCTGTATGATCCTGACATTCTGCCTGAAAAGAACCATACAAAAAAATCCTACATGAACAGTACAGCTCCCACCATTAATCATTTTTACGAAAAACTCTTGTTGTTGAAAGATCGTATGAATACAAAAACAGCAAAAAACATCGCTGAGAAACGTCATGCTATTATGGAGAATTTCCTGGATGAATTTTTTAAAGAATGGGAGGGAAGTTATTAACTTTTAATAATTTAATAAGCAAAAAACCGTTACTGCCTTTTGGCAGTACCGGTTTTTTGAAAAAAATTATATTCTTAACTAATACCAATCAGACATCAATATTAGCATACTTGGCATGTTTCTCAATAAATTCACGCCGGGGAGGGACTTCATCTCCCATCAGCATGGAGAAAATTCTATCAGCTTCGGCCGCTGAATCAATAGTTACCTGACGAAGGGTACGCCTTTCAGGATTCATGGTAGTATCCCATAACTGCTCAGCGTTCATCTCTCCAAGACCTTTGTACCGCTGTATGTGCAGGCCGCTTTCTTTTCCCTGGTTGAGTTCAGCAACCACCAGTTTACGGTCATCTTCATCCCAGCAATATCTTTCTGTTTTTCCTTTACGGATGAGGTAAAGCGGTGGTGTGGCAATATAGAGGTGCCCGTTTTTAATGAGATCCTCCATGTGTCTGTAGAAGAAAGTCATAATAAGAGTAGCGATATGACTACCATCCACATCCGCATCCGTCATAATAATAACCTTGTGGTAACGGAGTTTGTCAAGGTTCAGGCCTTTGCTGTCTTCTTCAGTACCAATGGTGACCCCAAGCGCAGTATAAATATTCTTGATTTCTTCATTCTCCAAAATTTTGTGAGGCATGGCTTTTTCCACGTTCAGAATTTTACCCCTGAGCGGCATAATAGCCTGGAATTTTCTGTCCCGGCCCTGTTTGGCCGTACCGCCTGCTGAATCACCCTCAACCAGGAAAACTTCACTTACCGAAGGATCTTTTTCTGAGCAATCTGCCAGTTTTCCCGGCAATCCTGCTCCTGAAAGTACATTTTTTCGTTGTACCAGTTCCCTTGCCTTACGGGCAGCATGACGCGCAGTAGCAGCAAGTATTACCTTCTGTACAATGGTTTTTGCATCCTTTGGATTCTCTTCCAGGTAATTGGCGAGCAATAAACTCACTGCCTGATCAACAGCTCCCATCACGTCTGAATTACCAAGCTTGGTCCTTGTCTGCCCCTCAAATTGCGGCTCAGCATCCTTGACCGATACTATGGCAGTTAAACCTTCGCGAAAGTCATCTCCGTTGATATCAAATTTAAGCTTGGAAAGCATACCTGATTTTTCGGCATATGTTTTCAATGTTCTGGTTAATCCACGGCGAAAACCTGCCAGATGGGTTCCTCCTTCAATAGTATTGATATTATTCACGTAGGAATGAATATTCTCTGAAAATGAAGTATTATATTGTAAAGCAATTTCTACAGGTACTTCATTTTTTTCAGTTTCAATCTGGATAGGATTCTCAATTAACCGTTCCCTGGTTTTATCCAGAAATTCAACAAACTCTTTTAAGCCTTCTTCTGAGAAAAAATGTGAATGCCGGAAATTGCGCTCACCTTCAGCAATAGAGTCACCGTTTCCATTCCCGTTATCCTCTAACTCTCTTTTATCTGTCAAGGTAAGATTGATACCTTTGTTCAGAAAGGCAAGCTCCCGCAAACGTGATTCAAGAATCTCGTAGTTGTATTCCGTGTTTGTGAAAATACTATCATCAGGTTTAAACGTAATAATAGTACCGGTTTTGTCTGTTTCACCAACCTCCCGGATATCACTGACCGGTTTCCCAATTTCGTAATCCTGCACATATATTTTTCCCTCCTTGTGTACTTCAGCATGAAGATGAGTGGAAAGGGCATTCACGCAGGATACACCCACACCATGCAAACCACCCGAAACCTTGTAGGAACCTTTGTCAAATTTACCTCCGGCATGCAATACGGTCATTACAACCTCCAGGGCAGATTTTTGCTCTTTCTCATGGAAGTCTACAGGGATTCCTCGTCCATCGTCCTCTACTGAGATTGAATTATCTTCATTTATTATTACGTCTATTTTCTTGCAATACCCTGCCATTGCTTCATCAATGGAGTTATCCACAACCTCATATACCAGGTGGTGAAGTCCCTTGGTACTCACGTCACCAATATACATGGCCGGACGCTTGCGAACTGCCTCCAAACCTTCAAGTACCTGTATGCTTACTGCTGAATAATCAGATGGCACATTTAATATTTCAGGCTTTTTAATGATTTCTTCTTTCTCTTCGTTGCTCATTAGTGTTTATTTTAATTTGTTTTTTCTTCCCGCTATACAAAACATACTAATACCGGCCAGACAAGTTGCCGGCCATTGATTATAATGCCAGAATTAAAAAGGAAACAGCATTTGATCGTATGCTTTGTTTGTGATTGGTAATATCTTTGTTTGGATATTTCTACTGCTTGATTTGTTTAATTTAAAAACAATTTTCATTACATGTGTTTTTCAAATAAGCTTTGTGTAGCATTTTTACTGACACATTTCAACTTTCTTTTTCCTTTGAAACATGTTTTCAGATCTGTTGTATTTTCAGATCATTAAACAATCTCAAATACTCCTCCAAAGATACTAAAAATTAGCGAGTTTGTGTTAAAAATACGCTATCTAAACCCTGTTTTTTTCAACAATGAATTAACCGGTTAATTCACAGTAAATCAGTAATATAAACGCAAATATCTAAAGGGCGGTTTATTCTGTTGATATTTTTTTAATGAATACCTGATATTTGCCACTTAAAACACCTTAAAATGGATGATCTGCTGAGTTACGGAATGAGTCGTAGAAGCATGAAAACGGGATGGAGAAAATTCTTAGAGCAGATAAGTGAATCCGGCCATTACAAAGAATCGTTGCGAGGGGTACTGGTTCCATTGATAATACCTGGCAGCACCCAAATTGTTGAATTTAATAAACGCCGACAAAATACGCGTATACCGGTATTCCAGGCCCAGATTTATGTCTGGAACAGCACTAAGTTCTATCGCCGGCTGCCCTGCCTGGTATGGTTTAGCCCATCGTTTGCTCAGAAGGTTTATTGATACATTTGCAATGATCTTGTCCTGTATATTGTACCTGGCCTCCAGATTTATTTCCCAGGAAGGTTTATGCCATGGTTTTTCTTCATAAAACATGGTGTAATTATAAATATTACCACGCAGTAAAAATCTGAGTTTTTCCGAATAGTCATATCCCAGTTCGCCAAAATAGTGAACCAGTTCAATATCATCATACACTGCACTGAACTTCGTACCAAATTCAGAAAGCGAATCATTCACGAAAAAATAAGCGTTATTGATGATAGAATAGCTGACTTTTAAATTAAAAGTACCTTTTGAACTGAATTTACCCTTTAAACCGGCATATCCTTCAATTTGGTGATCCGTTGGCTTAATGTGCAACCGGGGCATGATAAAAGGGTTTTCGCCGGCTGCTTTTTCATAATTGTTGGTTTCGAGATGCCCGTTAACCCCCAGATAGGGAACCAGAAAATTTTTAACAATATTGAACTGCAGACTGGCCCGCGGATACAGATACAATTTGGAATGGCCTGAGGCCAAATCAAGGTAACTGTTAAAGCCAAGGACAAACTTCCATTCATCAGAGGAACGGCTGAAATAGGGGTTGACCATAACTACCGAGTGGTAGGACGAATCAATGGAAGGAGTTGTATGGTAAAAATCGATGCCGGAATGGGCCCCGATGAGATTGTCCCTCCTGAAACGTTCTGTAAATGCTTTTATGTGGATACCATGCTCAGCATTGTCAAACCTATCTCTGATATACTGGTAATGTGCTGTAATGTTGTAATTAAAATGGTTGCTGTCCGGATGAGTTGAAGCAATTGATGTACTGGCTCCCAGCCTGATAAAATTTTGTTTGATGTCTTTCTTTTCCGGGGGTGGTATTCTTACTGTATCGGCATTATAACCATAGTAATAAACACTCCTGCTGCTAAAATCTAAATTGCCAGTCCATTCAGACCCGCGATAAATTTTTTTACCAAAGAGCGAAACATCATTATTTCCATAACCCGCAAAAACCTTATCACCATTGGCCAGTTTTATTTTGCCTCCCGATGATAAATGATGGATCCGCATTCCGTATTGTAAGGTTTTTGACCTTAAATTACTAATGTCCAGTTCCAGTAAAGGTGTGGAATAATTTCCGTATCCCAGTTTAAGGTAACTCTTGTAAAGCTTGGAAATAGGTTCGGCAACCATTCTGGCAGCAGTTATCGGACGCAGCTCATAGCCCGTATTCAGCTTAACGGGTATAATTGAATAATTGAAAGAAGGTCTGAAGGTAGTTGTATCATTAATCTCAGGTAAAATATTGATCTTATTTGCGTCAGATACAGATGGTTTATAGGGTTTAACAACGCGTACGTCTTTTTTAATATCCTGACTGTTTGCCATTGCCGGCAAAAACAATGCAAACACTATTATCAGCAGGTTCCTCAGATTTCTGCCGGGTGCAGTCAAACATATTTTAAGCTGTTTCTGCATTTTATTGATTGTCTTTTTTGTCAATATCAATTTCCATATCTTTTAGCTGGAATTGCTTTCTTAATTCTTCGTCTTTTTCCAGGATAGACTGCTTCTTAGCTTTTGCTGTATCGAGAATGCCATCATCCGGTGTTTCATAGTAGTCGATAATACTTTGCAGGGTATGTACTGCCTGAAAATTATCATTTTCTTTCACAAATATGTCAGCGAGTAACAAAAAGCTCCGCGCCATCCAGTACTGGTGAGGTGTATTTTTATCTATGAAATCGTAAATTACTTTTTTAGCATGGGCAGTGTCTCCCTGATTATAATAAATCTCCGCCACCCTGTACTTTGATTCGGCACCCTCTTCGCTTGCAACTTCAACGGCAACTTTCTTGAAATCTTTAAGGGCTGCCTGCATGTTGTTAACAGCCAGTTCCGATTTGGCCTGTACAAATGTAGCTTCACGTTTGAGCTCTTCAGGTATTTCCGGATTACTAAGTACCTTGGCGGTAGCATCAATTGCATCATTGTAACGATCGAGCCGGTAATAGCACCTCATGAGTCCAACCCGTGCTTTCATTAAATTTTCCTTTGCCTGGGCATTGCGCTGCAATCCTAAATAAGCTTCCAGTGCCTGTGGATAATTTTGTTGTTTATAATAAATAGAAGCGGCAACCTGCAATGCTTGTTCTGTAAAGAGATTAACAGGTTTATCAATCACATATTGATAATGTTCAAGGGCTTTATCGTCCTGTCCGTTTTTATGATAGCAATCGGCAATATAAAAATGTGCGTTGAGTGCAAAACTGCCGTCAGGGAAATTATTCAGGTAATTTTCAAAATCTTTAACAGAACGGTCGCAATCACCTGACATATAAATGTTTTCAGCAGCAACATAGGTCAGGGAATCCTGCTCAGAAGTACTGATATTGATGTCTTCACCCAGTCCTTTAACATAGCTGAAGTAGCTATTGACATCGTTCATCTCCACATAGATATTCTTAAGGCCTGTAAGGGCATTTCTGGCTTCGGGGGTTCCCGGGAACTGCTCTGCTGCCATTTTGTAATACCTGATGGCTTCCGGATTATCTCCTTTATTGTAATAGATGAGTCCCAGTTGTATCATGGCTTTGCCCCTGTAACTGCTTTCTGGAAAGTCAGAAATAAGCCTGTTGTAATACCTGATGGCTTTGTCGGGTTGTTGCAGGACTACATAACTGCGACCAAGCTCGAAAAGTGCGTCATCATAGTATCCAGATTGTGGATACCGGCTGATAAGCTCATTTAATACAGCAATCTTTTTCTCCGGCCTGTTAACCAATCCAAGTGAAAATGCTTTCTGGAACATTGCATAATCTATATTGTTTCCTCCTTCATTTATGGCTTTGTCGTATTCTTCAATAGCCGGCCAGTAGGATGCCCTGGCAAAATAGGTGTCCCCAAGCCGGTTGTAAGCGTCACCAACCATTTTGTCATGCCTTTTTCCGGCTAAATCAATATATTTTCGGAACCATATTGCCGCTTCTTCATAGTTTTTCTTCCTGAACCAGACGTAGGCAATATCATAATGTGCCAGGCTGTACTCATTTGTTGAATAGGCACCTGGTGAAAGAATGAATAACTTGTAGGAATCAATGGCATCTTCATAATTTCCCAAACGATACAGCGCTTCCGCTTTCCAGTAAATTGCAAGTGACTTGATCGACCGGTCATATTGTCCATACTTGATGGCCAGGTTGAATTTCTCTATGGCCTGGTTAAAATTCAAATCATTGAAAAGTTCCAGACCGCGATAATAAGCAATACGCTCATAAGCTTTCAGAATGCGCGCATCCTTGTTCTTTATTTTTTCTATTGAAGTGAGTGCCTGCTTGTAATTATGTGTATTCATATACCCCAGCACCAGGTAATTATATGCCTCATCAGTTCTTTTAGAATCGGGATACTCCTCAATATATTCATTTAAAGCCCTGAGTGCTTCATTGAAAGGTGAATAGGATAATTCATAGGTAAGCAGTGCATAATTGAATAATGCATCTTCTTTGATAACGGGATTGTAATCCATATGGGCAGCAGAGGAAAATGCCAGTCGTGCCTTGTTTTTCTCTCCCAGGCGAATATAGCAGTCTGCCAGGTGATACAATGCATTCTGACTCAGGCTGTCATCCTGATTGGAAGCTTTTTCAAGATAACCGGCTGCTTCGCTGTATTTTCCCAGTTTATAATAAATGAAACCAAACTGATAATTACCTGCAGAGGAAAGATAAGGCGTTTCTTCATCATATATCTTTAGATATT
>DASQZP010000415.1:0-2673 GCA_035638655.1 Bacteroidales bacterium | reverse complement strand
ATGTTCCATGTAAGTCATAGAATCACCTGAATATGCTGCAAGGGGTATACATTCATAGGCTTTAATAGATAAACATTTATTATAATTGTACATGGCACCTATCGAAACATAATTTTTTCCATGAATATGAACGAGACTTTTTATCTTACATTCATCAGATATTAGTTTTGCGCTATATGATGCCTCCAATTCTCGAAATTTTGGGTATGGTATAATAATTGATTCACCTTGCTTAAAACCCGACTTATTTATATGAATTAACTTCTTACTTTCCATAATGAGCTTGTTCTATTCTTTGAATAGCCAAATCCGTTACACGAAGTTGTCGGTCGGCAATTTGACCGGCTTTTACTTTAGTTTCGGCGGTTATCATCAATACATGTCTTTTTTTTGTCTCTGTATCTTCTATAAAAACCCGAAATGTTTTTAGGTTCATATCAGCTCCCGGTTAATTTTTTTAATTGATTATTATCCTTTAAACGATCGAAAAGTGTACGTTTTTCCTGGTCAATCAGATAGGGTAAAAAGACTTGCTCCATTTCTACCATTTCCGTTTCAACTATAGCCATTTGAGCTGTTATCCAATCCTTAATAATTCTCCAAGAAACCCTGATAGATTGTTCTTTGTTTTGAAATTTTAATGGTATTTTAGCTTTTTCCAGTATTTTTAAAGTGGCCTGCCATCGGATAGGAAGTTTGAAATTATAAGGTATTTCATCTTTAATAATCATGAAATATAAAGCAACCGGTAGTATTCCCTCATATTTTTTATTTATGTATAAGGCATGATGCTCTACAAGACATTTTTCAATTTCCGCAATGGTTTTAAAATAATCTATTTGAGTGGTGTAGTTTTTTATTGGCATATTAATCCCTTAATTCTCTTTCAAAAATCATCCCCAGGCTTTTGAGATTGTTATCAAAAACGGTAAAGAAAATATCGTGATGAATCAGCTCAACACCTCTTTTGGTATATACTTTTTTATCGATCTCAATGGCAATGAGACCAATTTGATTGGCCTGGACATGGAATTTATTCATTGCCAAATTCATCACTTTTCGCATTAACGGTTTAGATTGATAAACAAGCGTAGTCATTTCACAGGCTCCTGGTATAAGTATTCCCGTTTTTCCGGTTCGATATATGGCCATCCTAACCAATCAAAAAAAGAGGATTCATCCGGGAAATCAGGAGCTGGAGTAAACGTAATAATCCCGGATTCCCTTCCATTATTAATCTGTCTCTGCTTTTCTAATTCTGATTTTAGAAATAGCTGGCCATTCACTCCTTTCCAACCCATTTCGGACCAGCGTTTGGCCATAGCCTTACTGAAATGATTTGGACCGGTCCGAATGGCCAACATCCGGCCATAATCAGGGAGTTTGGTCATGAATAAATCAACCTTCTTTCCCATATATATAAACTGGATATATTTGGGACCGGATTTATGAACAGTTATTTTACCCAACCTCTTCATTTCTCCAACCCAGGCAATAACCTTATTAACTTTAGTTGGGAATAAGACTTTATGGGTGACCATTTCAAATGTGGTTAGCATTCATACCATTCACCTTTTGTTAGATATCCATGCCATAGTGGTTTTTCATGAGTTCCAACGAGAATAGAAGGCCTTACGGTTATAGTACCATCAGAATGCTCAACAATATTGTGTGCTCGTAGATTTGCTCCATGTCCATTAGGTGTTTCGGCATACCATGTTCCATCTTTCCATTTTCCATATTCGCCAGGTTTTAATCTTTGGAAACCGCCTGGTTGCTCTATTAATTCAACTCGTTTACCTTTCATTTTGTTTCTCCATAAATGCTAACCAGCGCATTAAGGGGACTAAAATAGCTAAGCATAAATCCCATATGTGCCAGTTTGTTCATATTTTAGTTTAATTATTGTTTCATTTTAGCCCCTTATGCGCAGCACCGGTATGCAAACAATATCCAGGTCTTTTATTTCCATGCATCCTCTCCGGTAACTTCCGGCCGGTGAACCTTTAAAAATAAGTGGCTTGAGTTTCTTCATTAAAGAAGTGATTACTATTTCTGCTGTTTCCCGTGTCATTGTAAGTCCCCTTTTTATTTAATTGTGTTCTGGATTTATGATATAAATGTGAAATCCCGTTAACACCGGTGTGTAATTTTACTTTTAAATGATTATCAGGGATACGTTTATCTAAAAGTTTTCGAATTTGAGATTGAACAGAGTTATCCGATATTTTAATTTTTAAACAATCCCCTTTGTCCAGGATTTTTACGGCTTTAATAATCGGTTCGTATTTCGATTTTCTGGTTCTTGCATGAGGTACAAGGTTTTCCGGAATTACCCTTATAATCTCAAATGTGTGATTTTTATTTTTTTTATTCATTTTCGATTATCGGTTATCGTTATTTTTGGCTTCTTAAATGCTATTGATGGTTCCAGGAACACATGACAGCGTTCTGCAGCATCCCTGTTCGTTGCAAATATATCTTGGATAGCTATCTCCAGTTCCGGGGGAATATTATTAGGTTCATCTTCAAAGCTCATGAGCTTCAAAAAGAAGGACCGGAATTCTTTATATTGATCGGTATCTGATATCATAGATATCCTCCTATCATCCAAAAAAATGGGTGGCAATAAAAGCGATAACCAACATGATGGATACCCCAAAAATTCCGAAC
>DASQZP010000414.1:0-5667 GCA_035638655.1 Bacteroidales bacterium | reverse complement strand
ATCGATAACCCATAATTCCATTAGGTTGGTGTGTTGTATCTCTTTTACTTCGTTACTTATTTTGAGTTTGTATTCCGGATTGTTGATGTCATATAGTGGCAGCTTTAAATAATCATCTCGTTCCAGTCTCGGTTGTACACTTCCACTGTATATTTCTCCCGTAAACTGATAACTATTTCCGTTAAAAGTATATATGAAAGGACAGGATTCCTTTGTTGCAAGAGCAATGATGATGAGCAGGAATGCAGCAGCACTGGTTCCACTTATTATACCCAGTGTCCAGGATCCAACTGTGGCAGCTTCGTCCTTTTCATACAATTCCATTCTTTCTATTTTGGAAAGAGGAATTAATATTTTTGAGCCGTTAAACACGGTCATTTCTGTAATATATAGATGTACCTCGTTCAGCAGATATGTTTCGTTGTCTTCAATTCTATTTTTATAGCGGTTGGAGCCCTTTGTTTTTACAGGTTTATTATAAGTTGAAACATATTTTTTTATAATATATCCTTCCAGTGAATCTTCTTTTAGAGAAGGCAGTGCCAATTCCCATGCCTCATCATCCATATGTATTATTATGTTTTTATTTAAGTTCTCAATATGAGCAAAATCTTTAGGAGTTGGTGGCAAAATTGTTTTTACTTTGAAATAATACATACATCCGCTGAACATATTGAGCAATGCAATAATAAGTATCCATGAAATAATTGTATACAGTGTTGACTTAAAATTCAAATACAGAGACAGAACATGGGTTAGTTGATGAATTGTGGTTTTCATGGCCGGATTAATTAAAAATTAAGGGATAGTTCTAATTCAATATAGGTATGTGAAAAGGAAGAATTCCAGCCTATGGGATATGTGGCTGTAAGAGAAGTGTATATCTTTTCCAATAAGATATAGGAGAAATTAATGTTCCAAATCAGACCACTGTATGATTTACTGCCTATATTGTATATTAAATTATCATAGTATTCTTCATAAAATTTACCTGTAAGGAAAGTCAAGCCAGTTCCAAATCTGGAAATTGCTGATTGTAAGAAATAATAGTTTAAACCGGTGCTTATATATTGTTCTGCTTTTTCGTTTAATGTGCCGTAATAAAGATTATTATCATCAGTAGTGCTGAATAAATAACAAATTTTAAGTCCAACATTTTCCTTGATAATTAGTCTTTCATAGTAAAAATTAGGTTTTGAGTAGAAAAGTGGAAATATTTTGGTTCCAATGAAATTTTTCTGGGGGTTTATTTTTTCTGTCTCAGGCTTATAAACTGGCCATGTAAACTTTTCTGTTTTTCCATCCCGATAGTGTATACTATCAAGCGAATTCTTACTGATCCAATGAACAGTACCTTCCGGGTCCCCTGATAATGAGTAAGATCTAATTTCTCCGGTGGTATCTATCCGGGTAACTCTCAGCGTTGTACTGTCCTTTTTAAAAATTATGGTTTGGGAATGGCTTTTACCTGTAAGCGAAAATAACATGAATATTACTACAGGAATTTTGATAATGACAATGTCATATACTGAAATGAAAATCCCCTTCTCCATTTTGTGTAAATATTGGTAATACGTCCAATGAAATTTACACTAATAAAGTTAGTTTATAATATATATAAAGTCAAGTAAAAGTTTGGAATTCAGTCGTGTAAATATATTTTTTTGATGAAAATTTAAATTCTCTTTAAAACTTCAATGAAAGAATAATATTGGAGCAACCGGAGTTATCTTATAATTTTTAATAAATGTACAACAAACTGATTTCAAATAAAGTAGACAAAATACCTGGAATAAACAGCAGATATGTAAGCTGGTGATTCTGTTTATATAATGAAAAGATTATTCGGCCACTGTTTCCGCCTGAAAAGGAAAAATTTCCGATGGTATTCTGGAATGATCCATCAGTGTCTCAAGCTCTTTCACCACTTTAGGATGTTCAGCAGCAATATTGTGCTCTTCTCCAATATCTTTTGAAAGATCATACAATTCAAGAGTTGTTTTCTCCGGCTCCAGTACATTCAGCCTGATCAACTTCCATTTGCCTTTGCGAACTGATTGTTTGCCCCCCTGTTCATGGAATTCAAAATAAATATAATCGTGTTCCTTCTGACCCGGTTTGCCAAGCAGTGTTGGTAAAAAGGAGATACCATCGATAGAGGAAGGGGAGTTAGTTCCTGTAAGGGCAGCAAAGGTAGGCATTACATCCCAGAAAGCTGAAATATGGTCGGATTTCGATCCTGCTTTTACATGTCCGGGCCAGTATGCAATCATGGGTTCGCGTACTCCGCCTTCGTAAAGATCCCGCTTATATCCTTTTAACGGTCCGTTGCTGTTGAAGTAATCAGGATCTGCTCCGCCTTCTTTGTGCGGCCCATTATCTGAAGTGAAAATGATGAGTGTATTTTTTTCCAGTCCTAATTCTTTAAGTTTAGCATATACTTCCCCAACCTGCTTATCAAGCAAGGTCACCATTGCAGCAAAAGCTGCATGGCACTCTGGTTGAGTCCCGTAAGCACCCTCCCTGAATCGCTTGTCACCATATTCTGCTCCTTTATACTGCTTCTCAGGATCATATTTACCACGGTATTTTTTCAGATATTTCCCGGGCAGCAACAATTCTGCATGGGGGATGGTGGTGGCATAATAAAGGAAAAATGGCTTCGATTGATTGTTTTCAATAAATTTCAATGCCTTTTGCTGGATCAGTTCAGGGGAGTACTCTTCATTTTTATCACCTGTGTTTCCTTCCAGTATGATTTTTTGTCTGTTGTGCCACAAATGTCCCGGATAATAGTTGTGGGCCAGGGTTTGAGAGTTATAACCATAAAATTCATCGAAGCCCTGATTTACCGGATCACCTGTAGATCCTGGATAACCCAGTCCCCATTTGCCAAAGGCACCGGTGACGTATCCGGCCTGCTGCAGCATCTCAGCAATAGTAAAAGAACTGTCAGGAAGCGGCCATTGTCCCTCATGTGATTCGGCATGTTTATTACCCCTTACAGGAGTATGCCCGGTGGTTAGACCGGTCATCAGGGATGACCGGGACGGTGCACATACTGTACATCCGGCATAATGCTGGGTAAAAAGCATCCCTTCCGAAGCAAGTTTATCAATATTTGGTGTCTTAAACTTCTTTTGTCCGTAGCAACTAAGGTCGCCATATCCCAGGTCATCTGCAAGGATGTACACAATATTGGGTTTGATGGCTTTGTTTTCTGCTTTCTTTTGTTGGGCAGAAGCCTGACCAGTGGTGAAGATCGAGGCCAAACCTAATAGTAACAGTTCTTCTTTCATAATCATGATGGTTTTTCAGCAATTAAAGATATACATTTTATACCGGCCGGACCATTATTACAAACATAATATTGTCTGTTAGTTTAGGTGCCACTTATGTTAAACAGCAAAATGAAACATGTTTGTAATATTATTTAAACCTCAGAAAATAAATGTTGTAAGATTAATTTTTTGTTTTATCAATTCAGATGTTTGGAAATCATTTTGTGTAAATATTTTGTCAGTAAATGCAAAGGGGGAAATGAGATATGAGAAATGAGGTGTAATTTAAATTATGAAAAGTCATCAATTGCAATCTGTAGAGACAATATATATGCTGTCTGATGTAATCAAATACTTTAATCTGATGCGTCGCAGAGACGGCCATTTATGGCGTCTCATGACACACCTGATGATTATTACCGGAATATTATCTGGATGATGAATGAATTTGTAGTTATAATTGGGGTCCAAGCAGATGCTTGAACCATCAATTCAACCATCTATTGAATAAACGACCGAATTACAACTAAATAATCAACCGAATTACAACTGAATTACAACTGAATAATCAACCGGTCCGAAGGCTTTCGGACAAACTACCTCGACCTGATCTCTCTTCTCATAAAGGAAACATAAGACAGTGCAAAACAGAGTACTGTAGCTGCCACCAACCCGGTTACCTGCGGCCATACCAGTAACAGGCTTTGCCCAAGTGGCAGCGGACCGGGTATAGCGCCTGCCATTTGTTGCATGGTTAATGGTCCGAGACTGCGCACAGAAGGCATCAACAGGGTGGTAGTGGCTTCACTGAAAAGATGACTGGGCGCAACCCGCATCAATGACAATTTGAACTGCGTAAGCTTGAACATCACATAAGGATTGCCCATTTCCTGAGGCGGGGCAACAGATTTAACGATGAGGTTGACGATCATCGGATAGAAAACAGTAAAGAACAACCATATGGCAATTCCTGCCAGGGCTGAGGTTGCCGGCTGGCGGAACCATACCGAGAACAGAATGGACAGGTTCAGCCAGAAAGCCACGTAGAAAATACTGAGCAGGATGAAGGCAATAATGCGCAGAAATTCACCCGCAGTAGGTGGTATACCCAGTGCAGTCAGTCCAAACCCCATCACCAGAAATCCCAGTGAGAACAGCATGACACTAATTACGATAAGGGCTGCCAGAAACTTGGCATTAATAATATAGTCGCGGTGAATGGGCTGGGAAAGTACCCTGCTGAGTGTGCCCCGGTTGTGTTCAGAATTGACCGCATCAAAACCCAGGCTGATTCCCAGGAGGGGACCCAGAAAGCTGATAAATACAGTAAATGAAGGCAGGGTGCCATCAGAAAGGGTGAACAGCTTGAGAAAGAAGAAGGTTCCTTCAGGATCATTCGGCTTCACTGCACTTCCGATATCAGACAGTGCCGTGTACAACGATCCCAGGCAGGTGAGGGCAATGATCGAAATCAGTATAATGAACCGCCAGCTGCGAACCTGGTCAGCCACCTCCTTTTGTACTATGACCCGGAACGGGCTATTCACTTTTTTCCCGTACCCTGATTTTCCAAAAAGACCGGATAAACCTCCGGGTAATTGAATTGTTTGTCTGGCAGTATTGCTCATGATTGTTTTCCTCCTTCAAAATACCGGTAATAAATATCATCCAGCCCGTATTCCTTTCTGTTGAGATAATCCAGCTCAGCACCAGATTCGATGATTTTTCTGGCAATTGTAGCAGAGACATCGCGGGAGCATTCAATGATATAATTGTCATGTGTTCGGGTGATCTTTTCAATTCCTTCTACAGGCTTAAGGACTGAACCCAGCCATTCAATACCTGCAGGTTCTGCTACCTGGCTGGCTTTTCCGGCTGATCCGGCAGTAATTTTGACTTCTGTGACCCAGGGACTGCCTGAAAAAAGTTGCCGGGACAGAGAGTGAATATTCCCCTGGGCCAGTAGTTTGCCATTGACAAACAGTCCCACGCGGTCGCAGACCTGTTGTACCTGGTGAAGGTTATGGGAAGAAAAGAGTACAGTCAGCCCTTCGGCTTTGCTGAGCAAAGCGATCATCTCCAGAAATTCATGCACCCCTTTTGGATCAATGCCGGAGGTGGGCTCATCCAGGATGATTACTTCCGGGTCTTTGATCAGTACATCGGCCAATCCAAGCCGCTGGCGCATCCCGCGGGAATATTTGCCCGTTTTTTTATTCTCTACATCCGGCAGTCCAACCTGTTTCATTAACTGCAAAGCTTTTTCTTTGGCTGTTTTGTCATCAATCCCGTTAAGGCGTGCAGTATACATCAGGTTTTCCAGGCCTGTCCGTTCGTCATAAAACCCTACATCTTCCGGTAGATAGCCTACTCTTTGTTTTACTTC
>DASQZP010000413.1:0-3041 GCA_035638655.1 Bacteroidales bacterium | reverse complement strand
ACGATAGTTAGAAGAGCCGGCAGCAATCAGTTTGATATCGGGTGAGGTTAACTTCATGAGTTTGGCAGCTTCACGGGCCTTTTTGCTATAGTCTTCAGCATTCAGGTGTCCCATTTGCCAGAAACCATCCATTTCGTTACCCAGACTCCAGAGTTTAATATCATAGGGCTCGGGATACCCGTGTTTTTTTCTCAGTTCAGCATAATAAGGGCCTTCTTTTACATTGGTATGTTCCACCCAGCGACGGGCTTCCTCGATGGTTCCGGTTCCCATATTCACCGTAAAATAAGGATCAGCATTCACCTTATTCACAAAATTCATGAACTCATTGGTCCCGAATTCATTGGTTTCCAGCCGATGCCAGGCGAGTTCCATTCGTGGTACGCGGTCTGGTCCTACCCCATCGAGCCAGTGATAGTTTGATACAAAATTACCACCAGGATAGCGGATCTGCGTTACATGAAGATTCCTGACAGCTTCCATCACATCTTTACGCAGTCCATCGGAATCAGCCAGTGGTGAATCAGGATCATAAATACCTCCATACACGCATCTTCCAAGATGCTCAACAAAATTGCCGTAAATATCTTTATTCACTTCCCCGATTGTTCGGTCGACATCAATTTTTATCCTTGCCTCCTGGGAATTTATAATTCCGGGAGATGATAACAGCAAAACAATCATAAAAATCCTTGTAATTCCAGCTCTGAAAATCATATTTTTTAATTTTGATAATGAATAATTTCTACTAATTCCTTTTACTATCTTTTTCAACCTTCTAGCGTACTACCAATTGTCATTTTACATGGATTAAGTCTGATATGATCTGCTTCAGACTTTAAGTAAAGATACCTGTATTGCGGATTAACAAGGTGGACAGTTGTTTCTGATGGGTGGACGGATGTTTTCTACAAAAACAAATCATATTAAACTGTCTGCCTGTCGTTTACCAGTCAAATTATTTTAATTTCAAACTTTAAAAACTGCTTGTTTAGAATATCAGGGTAGACTTCCTGCCTAAGCAGAAACAAAAATCATGAAACCCGATTATTGCAGAGACAATGCATTCATCATTTTAGTGAAGAAGATTATCTGAGTAAATGAAATATAAATTACACCTCATATTTAAGTTTATCCCTATCTGTATGCTGCACTTTTAATAATTCAGAAGGAGCTTTACCAAACTGTCTTTTAAAAATCCGGCTAAAGTATTTGGGATCATTATATCCAACAGCATAGGCAACCTCTGATACATTATATTGAAGAGAAGACAATAATTCTGTAGATTTTTTGAGCCTGATGGTATTTATGAAATCAGTAGCAGATTGATCAGTAATAGCAGTAAGTTTTTTATGGAGAAAACTTCTGCTAACACACATTTCAGCGGCAAAACTGCTAACATCAAATTCAGAATTACCAAGATTTGATTCGACAAGATTTATCGCCTTTTCTATGAACTGGCGGTCTGTTTTGTTTGTTGTAATGTCTTCAGGCACAATTCGCTGCATTCCTGAGAATATCTTTCTAAGCTTCCGGCGCGATTCTATCAGGTTTCTGATTCTTGCTTCGAGCAATTCAAAACTAAAAGGCTTGGGCACATAGTCATCGGCACCGGTTTCAAAACCCTCAATTTGATTTTCTACCGTACTTCTGGCCGTAAGCAGAATTACAGGAATATGACTTGTTGCCAGCTCTTCCTTTATAACATGGCACAATGCAAGTCCATCCATAACCGGCATCATTATATCACTGATTATCAAATCAGGATTGTATTCGCCTGCCATTTCAAGGGCAATTTTGCCGTCGGGAGCATCCAGCACGTTATAAGCTTCATTAAGCTTAGCTGTAATATATCTTCTCAGATCAGCATTATCCTCCACAATTAACAGGGTTGGTTTATTTTCGTGTTCCTTTATGGTTTGTGTGCTAAAATGCTCCTCTACAGGCTCCAGTGTGGCCAGTTCATCTTTGAGCTGATTCACCTCAAAAGTGATATTTCCATTTTCATGTTCTTTATCTGAAATTTCAGAAGCCTCATAAGAACCTTTTCGGAAAGGCAGTAGTGCAGTGAAAACCGATCCCTCGCCAGGTGAACTGACGGCGTAAATATCACCATGATGAGTTTTCATCAGTTCTTTTACAAGAGAAAGTCCAATTCCTGATCCCGAATCCCTGATATCAACAGAATCTGTATGATAGAAACGCTTAAAAATATTCTTTAATTTGTCTTCACTAATTCCTACACCGCTGTCTCCAATCTTTATTTCAATATATTCATCAGCCGGCTGACTTTTTGATTTTACTATTCTTGCAACTGAAGATTTATTGCATGATCCGAGTGAAACCCAAATTTTTCCGAAACGGGGGGTATATTTAAATGCATTGGAAAGGAGGTTGTAGATTGCTTTTTCAATCATCTCATGATCAAACCAAACTTTCTCCGGTATTCCGTTATCGATAAAGCTTAGGTCAATATCCCGCTCTTCAGCAAGCTCTCTGAAAGTATTAATAATTCCCTGCAGGAAAACAGACAAATTCCCTTCACTCGCCCTGAGGTCCATTTTACCTTTTTCAATCCTTCTGAAATCCATCAATTGATTAATCAAATGGAGTAACCTTTTGGCATTTCTATTGACCAGCAACAAAGTATTTCTGGCATCCGCATCAAGACTTGTTTTGGCCAGCATTTTCTCGAGCGGAGCTAATATCAATGTGAGCGGTGTTCTGAACTCATGAGAAATATTGGTGAAGAATCTGATTTTCATCTGATTCACCTGTTTTACCCTTTTATTAAGCACAATTAATGCGTCTCGTTGTTTCGATATTTCTGCATTCTGATGCTCAAGCTGTAGTTTCTGACCTTCAATCAATTCCTGACGATGTGCCAGCTGGACGTTATTTTCCTGCAATATTTCTGCCTGATGCTGTAACTTAAGGGTTTGGTGTTCAATTTTTGCGGTACGTTCCTTTACTTGTTTTTCCAGGTTCCGCTTTTGCCTTTTCAAGGCATAAACTCTGTAGCGGTTATAACTGATAATCAT
>DASQZP010000412.1:0-2707 GCA_035638655.1 Bacteroidales bacterium | reverse complement strand
ACCTGATGCATTGCCCGGAGTAGGACCAGTTGAAATTGGTCCGTGGTACTTGTATACAGCTGATGTTTTACCTGATGCCAATGATCCTGCATTCTCAGAAAGCAGTGTAAACGGAGGCACACAGGAAAATATGATAATCGCAGATCCTGACCATGCAGGTAACCATCTGCTTGATATGAGGGTTTATCCTGCTGCTTCATCTTTCCTCTGGAAATATAACTTCACCGAAGAGCCTCAAAATACTGTTACGATGGTGGCTCGTGTAAAAGGACTTTCTGACACACTCGATCGTCCGGTAGAATTTGATTTTCGCCAGGGTGGATTCAGGGAAAGATTGTTTATTAACTCCGACAACACATTCGAATTGAAATATTCAGGTGTGAAAGGCGATTTGCCAAATGTGATGAACTGGCATATCTTCCGTATCTCCAAAGCAGGTGATGAGGTTTCTTTCTACCTGGATGAAAATCCGGTACCTGTTGCAACGGTTAAAACTCCGGAAGTGGATAACGGTGATAATTATTTCCGGTTTGGTGATGGAAACAGCAGCACAAGTGTTGGCGGATTAATCGACTATGTAGTTTGGAATGAGTCCGGCGCTTTCTCACCGGATGAATTACCCATACCAGACACACTCCTGAAGGAATCCAGCCTATCCTATGATGCTTCATTGTCAGCCCTTACCACAGATGTTGGTGAACTGTCTCCGGCATTCTCATCTGATGTTACTGATTATGAGCTTGCCGTTCCTGAAGGAACTACTACAGTTAACCTGACAGCTACTGCCAATGACAATGCTGCCACGGTTGCCGGCGATGGAGATTTTGCTGATATTCCGGGTACAGCAACCATTACTGTTACAGCTGAAGATGGTACAACTCAGGATTATACTGTGGCTGTACGCTTCCTGTCCTCAGATGCCACACTTTCAGACCTGAATTCAAATGATGTGGGTACCTGGGATCAGGCATTTAGTTCCGATCAAACCAGTTATACACTTACTGTTCCGCAGGGAACCGGAAGTGTATGGTTTACTGCAGTTGCCAGCGATCCTAATGCTGTAGTTACCGGTGATGGTTCATTTACTGATATCGGACAGAATGATACTATTACAGTTACTGCCGAAGACGGAACTGTTATGGAATATATTATCAATGTGCAGTTTGCAACGGGTATCAATAGCCTGAGCAATAATGTATTTAATGTATATCCTAATCCTGCAACCAATGTAGTAAATATTGTTGCTGAGAAAGATGTTCAGAGCATTGAAATATATAACATGCTTGGAAAATTAATACTTAGAAAAGCACCTGCAGTTAATGAACTGAAAATTGATATATCAGGGTTTGACAAAGGATTGTATATAATTAAGGCAAAATCTGGTAATGAAATTTCCTCGGTTCGTTTTATCAAAAAGTAATTAAAAGTGAATGATTAATTAATATCATGAAAATTCCGCCGTTACAAACGGCGGGATTTTCTTCGATTAAAATTAAGTCTATAATAAAAAATGTTCTTTGGGTATAATTAAATAGTCGGATAATCAGGCAAAAAGACAAATTATAATCCACAAAACTCCGGGAATCCATGTGAGCGGAGATGATTAATTGTCGGCAAAAAAATAAGTTATACAGTAACCCATTACCAATATTCAGGAAAGCATTATATACTACAAAAGATAACTAAATGAACTTGTTGAAAACAAAATTTCTAAATTTTACTCTATGAAGACTAACTTATTACTTAAGCGAAGTTTACTCTCATTGGTCATCATTTTTATGGGATATTCGCTTTTTGCCCAACAAATTACGGGCCGTGTTGTAGATGAAAATGACTCTCCGTTACCAGGTGTGAATGTATTGGAAAAAGGAACTTCCAACGGGACAATTACTGATGTCAATGGTAAATATTCAATTAAACTTGAGAGTAGTAAACCGGTGCTGCAATTTTCATTTGTAGGTTACAATAAAGAAGATATTGAAGTTGGCGATAAAACAAAAATTGATGTATCAATGGTACCTACATTAAGTGAATTGGATGAAGTGGTTGTAGTTGGTTACGGATCAGTGAAACGAAGGGATCTTACCGGGCCTGTGGCATCTGTCTCAGCTAACCAGCTAAAGGACATACCTGTCACTTCAACAGCACAGGCTTTGACAGGAAGATTAGCCGGTGTTCAGATCACAACAACCGAGGGATCTCCGGATGCAGCCGTTAAAATAAGGGTACGCGGAGGCGGATCCATCACACAGGATAATTCTCCTTTATACATTGTTGATGGTTTTCCCACCGATGATATTAGTAGCATCGCACCTACGGATATAGCTTCCATTGATGTACTGAAAGATGCTTCTTCTACTGCAATTTACGGTTCAAGAGGAGCAAATGGGGTTGTTATTATTACTACAAAATCGGGTGAAGCCGGTCGCACTACCGTCAATTACAATTTTTATACCGGCTATAAAAAGCTTGCAAACAAACTTGATGTGTTGAGCCCTTACGAATACGTTCTTTATCAGTATGAACGTGCGCAAAATAATTACCTTGATTTTAAATCATTCCAGACTCAGTTTGGAACATGGAACCAACTGGATAGTTTATACGGAGGAGTGCAGGGTACCGACTGGCAGGAAAAAGTATTCGGCAGGCAGGCTCCTATGACTTATCATAACCTGAGCGTTAGTGGAGGCAATAAAACCTCAAAATT
>DASQZP010000411.1:0-4840 GCA_035638655.1 Bacteroidales bacterium | reverse complement strand
CTGCCGGTAAAAACAGGACGAAAGTTCCCAGGATAATTGCTGGTGATATTGGTGCTACTGTAAAATTAAAAGGCACTAAAACAAATCATACGCTGGCTGTTCCCGGTAACAGTACCAGGATTGAACCGATCGTTTTTCCGGAACCCAAATACCGGGCTGCAATAAAACCAGAGAGTGAGGCTGATGATGAGAAACTGGGTGAAGCACTTTCACGCATGCATGAGGAAGATCCTACAATTCTCATTGAGTATTCAAAGGAATTAAAACAGATCATTATCTCCGGGCAGGGAGAATATCACCTGAATATTCTGAAATGGCACCTGGATAATGTATTCAAAATACCTACCGAATTCCTGGCCCCGAAAATTCCTTACAGGGAAACCATCACTAAAACCGCCCAGGCCGATTACAGACATAAGAAACAATCTGGCGGAGCCGGTCAGTTTGGAGAAGTACATCTTGTTATTGAACCATATGTGGAAGGAGTACCTGATCCCACTTCCTATAAAGTAAACGGAAAGGAAATCAAGATCAATGTGCGCGATAAGGAAGAACAGAATTTGCCCTGGGGTGGAAAACTGGTATTTTATAATTGTATTGTAGGAGGATCCATTGATGCTCGTTTTATGCCGGCTATCCTTAAGGGAATCATGGAAAAGATGGAAGAAGGACCTCTTACCGGTAGTTACGCACGCGACATCAGAATTGCAGTTTATGATGGCAAAATGCACCCTGTTGATTCAAATGAGATATCCTTTAAACTAGCCGGGCGAAATGCTTTCAGGGCTGCATTTAAAAATGCCGGTCCGAAAATTATGGAGCCGGTTTATCTTGTCGAAATTTGGGTACCTTCCGACCGCATGGGTGATGTTATGAGTGACCTTCAGGGCCGTCGTGGTGTTGTTCAGGGCATGAGCAGTGAAAAAGGCTTTGAAAAGATTACAGCGAAAGTACCGCTGGCCGAGATGAATAAATATTCTACCTCCCTGAGTTCACTTTCAGGCGGACGGGCTATGTATACCATGAAATTTTTAGAATACGCACAGGTTCCCGGTGATATTCAGGAACAGCTGCTCAAATCATACGAAGAATCCCAGGAAGAAGAATAATTTTTCTCCTGATCATATTAAAGAAAACCCGGCCTTTCTGCCGGGTTTTTCTGTATAATTAGTGTCTGTCCGTAATGTCCGATACCTGCGTTGTTGCGTCTAAAAATCTCTCTTCTTCTGAAAATGGAATATTTATCCTTTCTCCTTTCTGTTGCTGCTAATTGCCAGAAGACTTAATTGACTACCAATTCTCCTTTCCAACAAATAAATGAAAGAAACCCTTGTATACTTTATCCGGGATCTTATAATGCTTATTATCCCATCCGTAGGCTTCTACAACATAATAATAGATCCCGGGCGGGGCAGACCTGTTACTTCCATTCACCTTTCCATCCCATCCTTTCCAGTCGGCATGATCTGCTTCATTATAGTAATATTCATACACTTTGCTTCCCGTCCGGCTGTAGATGGACATATGAAATGATTTTAGCGATTTATTATAAACATAAAAATAGTCGTTGTATCCATCATTATTAGGAGTAAAGAAATTCGGAGCTTCAAGGACAGACTCTTCAACTATAATTGGCCCGGGATAATCAACACTTTCCACACTAAAAGAATCGATACATCCGGCATTACTTGTTGAAACCAATTTCACGTAATAAGATCTGGGGACATAATATTTATATTCAGGCTCTTCCAGTGTATCTGTTGTTGTAAGATTAATATCCTGATGCCCTGGCAATAATGTATCCATGAAAGTCCATTCAAATTTAACCCCGTTCTGAGAAGTATTGGTAAATTTAGCAGTAAGCGGAGCCGAACCGGTAAGGTCAGATTCCGTGAATTCCTTTTCAAAATAACCTTTCACAGCAATTTTGAAATCAGCTTTGGTAACAATCGACTCATAGATAACATTATCAGATTTTTCTATTCCATAGGGATCTGTAATGGTGATCGTATAGGTTGTATTGAATGGTGGCGGATCATAAGTTCTAATTTCAAGTCTCTCTGAAGCATGTGGGATAATGGTTTCAGGATCAGAGGTCCACAGAATCTCAAAATCTTTATTTAGATGAAGGGTATCTCCGGTAGCCAAATCAAAGTATGTAAAAACATCATCACTGGCGGTTGCATTCAAATCCAGATAATCACAAGTGTAACGGAACATTTTAATTTTTCCCTGACTGTTTTTCTCTGCCTCCACATGCAAACTGTCAGCATGATTAATATAAATCCAGGCTCTGAATACCGTATCCAGTGCAGCACCATCTGTTATTCGAACACGATAACAACCGTCATTGAGCCCTTCTAGTGAGCTTGTGGCCACGTTACTCTCAGTTTTTAATGGATCAAAAGAAAGACTCTGCGTATTAAACCGGCTCCAGCCAAAAGTGAGCAATTGATCGCCTGAGGGATATTCAGCAGTAAGGCTACCGTTAACTGTTTCTCCTGAATTATTGGGAGTGTTGAACACAAAAATTGTATCATTCACCGGAAAAGTTGAATATTGAGTAGTGTCCCCTGCACTTGACAAGGGAGCAAACAACTGTGCATGTAGATTAATAGGTTTACACAATAATAAAGTATAAAAAAGAATTCCGGAATATATTTGCAATTTGCTTTTTCTCATGAATGTATCACTTCTGTGTTGGCTTTCTGTTCACTTATATTTTAAACTTCAAAAATACATATAATAGTATATGGTGAAAAATATTATAAGATGAAATTAAAGCTTACAAGTATAGGAAAATAATTTCATTTGGATACAAGATAATATGCATTGCAGGATTTCATGAATCCAGAAAACAAGATGAGCCATTTTACTTTTTCTGTTGATTTTCTGCGTCTTACAGTTATTTAAAATTTAAATTTTTCCCGTTTGTTAATAAAATACTTAAACTTATGTCTTAATAATAATGGAATGGAAAATCGAATTATTAATTTTGAAATTCCAAATTATTTAAAAACTCAAAGAAGTGCAGGAAGAATATCTGAAAGACTTAAATGACGTACAACACAAGGCAGTAACTTCGATTAATGGGCCGTCGCTGGTAATTGCGGGTGCCGGTTCGGGTAAGACCAGGGTACTTACCTATCGCATCGCTTACCTCTTGAGTAAGGGCAATGATCCAAGATCCATACTTTCACTTACCTTTACTAACAAGGCTGCAAAAGAAATGAAAGAGCGGATCGGACAACTGGTAGGTTTTGAAGTAGCCCGTAAATTATGGATGGGGACATTTCACAGCATTTTTTCAAAAATTCTTCGCCGTGAGGCTGACAAGCTGGGATATTCATCAAACTTCACTATTTACGATACACAAGACTCAAAAAGCCTGGTGAAATCGATTATCAAGGAAATGAAACTAGATGATCAGACTTATAAGGTTAATGAAGTATATGGCAGGATCTCTTCTTCAAAAAACAACCTGGTAACGGCACGAGCTTATGTGACGAATGACCAGATAATGAAGATTGATGCCATGAACCGCAAGCCAAAGATTGCAGACATTTACAAACTGTATGCACTGCGTTGCAAAAAGGCTGATGCCATGGATTTTGATGACCTGCTGCTGAATACAAATATTCTCTTCAGGGATTTTCCGGAAGTATTGAAAAAATACCAGGACTCATTCAGGTATATACTGGTTGATGAGTACCAGGATACTAATTATGCACAGTATCTCATTGTAAAAAAACTGGCAGCTCATCATAAAAATGTTTGTGTGGTGGGAGATGATGCACAGAGCATCTATTCCTTCCGGGGCGCCAAGATCGAAAATATTTTGAATTTCAGAAACGATTATCCGGGTTATAACATTTTCAAACTTGAGCAAAACTACCGATCAACCCAAAACATTGTTAATGCCGCCAATAGCCTGATTATTAAGAACAAAGATCAGATCAAGAAAAAAGTCTGGTCAGCCAATGATACCGGTACCAAAATACAGGTGCTGGAAGCCAGCACTGACAATGAAGAAGGATTTCTTGTTGCAGGAGCCATAAATGATACAATTTATCGTGAACAGGTTCAATACCGGGACATAGCTATTTTGTACCGGACCAATGCCCAATCCCGGATATTTGAGGAGGCATTACGCAAAAAAAATATTCCTTATAAAGTTTTTGGTAGTTTATCTTTTTACCAGCGAAAAGAGATCAAAGACCTCCTCTCCTACTGTCGCCTTACAGTAAACCCAAACGATACTGAGGCCCTAAAGCGTGTTATTAATTATCCTGCCAGAGGAATTGGGAACACCACACAGGGCCGTATTGAAGAATATGCCAATTTGCATGATGTTAGTATGTGGGAGATTGTATCACAACCTGATGAATATCCTGTAGAATTGAATGCAGGAGTAAAGAAAAAACTGGTTGCCTTCAGTAATCTCATTAAAAGCTTTCAGTCTCTGCTTGCGGAAACAGATGCCTATGAACTGGCCAATCATATCGCTAACGCTTCAGGCATTCTGGAAGATCTGCATTTTAAAAATACGCCGGAGAACCTCAGTAAATATGAAAACTTACAGGAGCTGCTGAACAGTATTAAAGAATTTACTGACAACAGGGCTGAAGACGAGGTTAAAAGCCTCGATTATTATCTTGAAAATGTGGCTTTGTTAACAGATGCTGATAACGAGAAGGAAGAGGATATAAATAAAGTAAGCATTATGACAATCCACGCTTCCAAAGGGCTGGAGTTTGACTACGTGTTTATAGCGGGCCTGGAAGAAGAGTTGTTTCCTTCACGAATGTCAATTACCCTGCCTCAGGATCTTGAAGAAGAA
>DASQZP010000410.1:0-3305 GCA_035638655.1 Bacteroidales bacterium | reverse complement strand
CTCTTACCAAAACCACATATTACTGTTGGCCCTGCTGTAAAATTGCATATCAAACTAATTGGAAAGGAGTAAATTATGCCTGATAAATTAAAAAAAGGTGCCCTTCATAAACAATTAGGAATCCCAATGAATAAAAACATTCCAGTTACATTGCTGGCAAAAATAAAACATACATCTATTGGGAAAACGATTAAGAACCCAACTAAAACGGGCAGGAAAAAATATAAGATTACCCGGTTAATGAAAAAGCGCGTACAACTGGTGATCAATTTTAATTACCAATATTTAAATTCCTAACCTAGATAATGTTGATTGCCCATATCATCTGTATGAGATGGTTCAATTTTATCCATTTTGGATTCCAGATTTGAAATACGCTTTTCAAACTTTCTTTTAATTTCTATCCCATATATAAATAATAAGGCACTAGAACTGATAATAAATAATAAAGATGATAGAATGATTCCCATATGTTTAATAACCCAATCTATATTCATCATTTGAAATAAAGTAAGTAGAAAACTGCCTATTGTTGCAAAAGCTAAGACTAATTTAGTCCCGGTATTTTCTATAAAATCCATTATAATTAATTTTCCCCTTGTTAACCAATTTGTTATTTAGATTCATTAGCTTAAAAATTGTTACATTTATTTCATTCCTAACGGTTTTCCTAGGATTCTGGCGCCAGCTGCAGATCCGGATCCGGCCAAAGTTGCCGGTTGCCGTTTATTTGTAATAAACAGCGATTTTGGAAATTACTAAATAATGATTTTTTCGTTGCCCCTTAAATAAATATTCAATCTAATCCCCTTCATTAGACTCCAGTTTATCCATCTTTCGTTTCAAATTTTTAGCAGCCAAATGGGTATAAACAGAATCTGTAATTTCTATATTAGTATGGCCGGCCATATCCCGGGCTTCACTCAATGTAAAACCTTTTTCTAACCAGGAGGTGATACATCGATGTCTCATACCATGTAAGGTCCTGGTTGCTGGTATCCCGGCAATCTTGCAATATATTTTAAATTGTCTCCACATATTTTTGCCGCTGACTGGCTGATTTCGATAATTGATAAAAACATACTCCTCCCTGTCCGGCCAACCCCTGATTTTAAAATAATCTCTTAAATATGGTCGTAATTTTTTACTTATAGGAATCATTCTTTCTTTAGGTGTTTTACTTTTACCGATATAAATAAATTCTAGATCTCCAATAATATTTTCCCCTTTAAGTCCAGATCCCTCAACATCCCATAATTTCCCAATTTCTCTTCTTCTGATGCCAGTATAAAACATGGTAGCTATGGCAGCCTTGAACCAATCTTGTGTTTGCCAGGGACTAAAATTTTTAGCTTCTTTTTTTTCTTTTATATGCCTGTCAAATGCATTAAAAAGTGTTTTAAGCTCCTTTTCAGATAACATTTTTGGATAATATTGTATTTCCGGAGCAGGCAATTCTATTGCTTTAATTATATCCTTTTCAACATATTCATTTTCCATACACCAACGCCACCAGGTACGTAATCCTTTTTTCATAGAATGACGGGATACATTTTTTATTCCATCTCTCATTAAATAGGTAAGTATATCTTTCTTAGAAACCTGGGTAATAAACTTTTTTTTAGTTTTTGATATTCTTACAAAATGATTTAATAATTCAGAATAATATCGATGAGTTCGTGGACTATAACTTTCTCTGGATTTAAGGAATAATTCAACTGTTTCCTGGACAAACAATATCTGGGGTTTAGGCTTTTCAAAATTAATTTCAAAGTCAGAAGTGAAGGGATCCATATCATCATATTTTATTTTTTCATCTATTTCACGCTGCCTTTGTATGGCCACAGCTTTGTTATGAGTTTGGAGGCTTTTTGCGATTTCATAAGTTTTTCCATTGATATTTCTCTGGAATCTTATGAACCAGGTTTTTCTTTTTTTCTTAAGTGAACTCATACTAAAAATGTGTCCCTTCTATGTGTCCCTTATCCCGGGAAAACATGGGAAAAAAAGCACCATATTTATCCATTTTATTTCCTTTGTTTTCCCGACTCCTATATACACAAAAAGCCGGTAAAACCCTTTAAATAACGGTTTTATCGGCTTTAATTAATTCGTGGGTGATATAGGACTCGAACCTATGACCCCCTGCTTGTAAGATTCCTTAATTTCAAGCTATGCAATTAATTAAAGCCGTCTATTCTATAATGTATCCCTTCAATGTGTCCCTTTTTATGGGAAAGCAAAAAAACAAACATTCCTTTTTATTCCCATTAGTTCCCAGGCTTCCACTTACATAATGTAAGTAATCAAATAAAAAATTTAATAGGGTTTTAGAATTGTATCTTTATTTTTTCCAACCTCATCAATGTAATTTGCAAATAGTATATCCTTTTCAATGACACGTCTCTTTAATTTTTCATTATAAGAGCTATATTTTCTTTTTCGCCCAAGAGTATAAATATTCAATAATATGATGTTTAATGGGGAATATACATTTACAAACTTATAAGTTCGTTTATTCAATCTGATATGTAAATTACTTAATTCTCTATAAACATCTTCATTAATTTCTTTTTTATATTTTTTCAGATAATAATTGAACGATTTATAAGATTTTTTCTTTTGTTTTTTATTATCTAGGATAATTGGAGAAAATTTATAAGCAAATAAAGCAATTAAGATTTTAGTAAATGAAAACCAATGAGCATATCGAATAAATGTATTAATATCCTTTTCTAACGCTCTATATAACTCATTGTCAAAATTTATTTTCTCCTCTCTTCCGATTTTATATAATTCACTTCTCAGACCAAATAAATCAAATCTATAAGAATCAATTATCGATGTCCTGATAGGATAATACCATATCAAAATACAACCAGCAAAACTAAGAATAGTTATTAATTTTATTAATAAAATAAGTATCATAATTTATCCTTGGGATTAGTTTTACCATAGGATGTTATATTAGAAGAACCTCTATTTGGGTCATATTGTTCCTGAAACAATTTTTCCATATCTCCTGTACGCTTTACATATTTATTCGCTTTTTTTGTCATACGTATAGCCCAAATAATTGCCATAATAAAGAGTAATAATAAACTCAATATTGGAACTTCCCAATTCATATTTGCTTGTTTTAAAAGCAAATGTATGTTTTGTATGTTTTTAACATATGCGAAAGTAGACTTTCCCGCAAACGGTATTATAGTATTCTTAATAATTAATGCAAGTATAATCCAAAATATATATTTGAAATCTATACTAACTAAATAAGCAAACAACCCTCCAAAAACAGTAACAAA
>DASQZP010000409.1:0-6531 GCA_035638655.1 Bacteroidales bacterium | reverse complement strand
ATAAATTTCTATGATCTCCTGACTGGTTTATATTATCTGAGAAAAAAGCCCGGAATTCCCCTGATCACTATAGGTCATCAGTATCTGCTTCTGCACCCTGATTTTATATTTCCCAAAGGCCGGTGGATTGACAAAAAGCTGCTGGTTTTCAATACATGGTTTTCCGGTAAATATGCAGTTAAACAACTTGCAATATCTTTCAGCAAATTGCCAGATGCGGAAAATAAAAAGATTAAAGTCGTACCACCTCTTTTACGTGATGAAGTGAAGAACATGCAACCACAAAAAAGAGATTTTTTGCTTGGCTACATGCTGAACATTGGATATGCAGAAGAAATTGCAGCCTGGCATGCTGAACACAGGGAAGTTAAACTGGAATTTTTTTGGGACAATAACAAGGCAGAGGAAATCACGCAGGTAAATGAGAATTTTCATATTCACAGAATAAACGACAGAAAATTTCTGGAATACATGGCCGGCTGCAAAGCTTTTTCAAGTACTGCAGGATTTGAATCAATCTGTGAAGCCATGTATCTGAATAAGCCTGTAATGATGGTACCCACTGCCGGTCATTATGAACAACAATGCAATGCCCTGGATGCCAGCAGAGCAGGAGCCGGCATAGCAACTAATCAGTTTAACCTGTCAACCCTGCTGGACTATATTGAAAACTACAAATTTGACCATCAGAGCTATAAAAAATGGGCTGATTCATCAGAAACAATTTTTCTTGAAGAACTTACAAACATAATGTGATCCCTCATCATCCCAGGAAATCATATAATGGCTGCCGGATTGTATGCCTAATTTAGAACTAAAATATTGAATAACGTAGTTATCGGACATTATGGACAGACACTATTTATACTAATTCTACCCGGTTCCCGTTTAATGATTATTTATGAGATATATTTCTTGCGGGAAGACGCATAAGAAATTAAAATGCATGTTTTTCCGGGGAGTTTCTTATTTTTGGAAGGTTAAAGAGAGTTGCATATGTATAAAAGTATCGTATTCATACTAACTGTATTCGCTTCCGGACTGGGTTTAACCAAAGCACAACCAGGAGGTAATTACACCTATAATTTCCTTAATCTTACAAATTCAGCACGCGCAGCATCACTTGGCGGAGATGTCATTGCAATACAGGATGATGATTTTAACCTGACAGCCCAGAATCCTTCTCTTCTAAACAGCAATATGAGCAACAGCCTGGTAATGAATTATGTCAACTATTTTACAGACATTAATTACGGCTATTTTTCCTATGCACATTCATTTGCTAATGCCGGAAATTTTGCTGCAGCAGTAAATTATATCAATTACGGAGAGTTTACAGCGGCTGACTATACAGGAGTGATTACAGGACATTTCAGGGCTGCAGAGTATTCATTTAACCTGATGTGGTCCATGCCCCTTGACAGTTCTTTCACAGTTGGAGCAGCACTCAAAACAATTCATTCAGTGCTGGAACAATACACCTCAACCGGGTTGGCAACCGATGTCGGCATTACCTATCATAATCCCGACAAGCTTTTTACTGCTGCATTTGTTATACGGAATTTGGGAACACAAGTAAAAGCTTATAATTCAGGAAATATGGAGCCACTCCCACTCAATATTGAACTGGGAATATCCCAACGACTCAAGTACGCACCTTTCAGATTCTCACTGACAGCACATCATCTTCAACAGTGGGACATGCTTTACACAACCGAAGCAGATAAAAAGAACAGTATTGATCCCCTTACTGGTGAAAAGGTAAGTAAAAGCAAAGCAGAAAATTTTGCAGAGAATTTTATGCGTCACATGATTGTGGGGGTGGAATTTCTGCCAATGAAAAATTTCTATTTCAGGGTTGGCTATAATTACCAGCGGAGAAAAGAAATGCAACTTGCCTCAAAAGTAGGAGGCGTAGGATTTTCCTGGGGATTTGGCCTTAAAATATCAAAATTCAACATTAGCTATGGAAGAGCTACTTACCACCTATCCGGTGCTTCCAATTTGTTCTCTCTTACTACCAATATTTCAGACTTTTACCAAAAAGGAAAATGACAGTTAATTGGACGTCGTGGTCCATCTTAATTACCAAATTTATTGTTATCTTTGCACCGTTTTTTCATGTAACATAACAAAACTCAACCGCAAGGGTATTATGAACAGCAGAGATAAAAATATCACAATTGCAGTAGATGGGTATTCTTCTTGCGGAAAAAGTACGTTTGCCAAAACAATAGCCGGTAAACTTGGCTATGTTTATATTGACAGCGGAGCTATGTACAGGGCTGTAACATTGCATGCCATTAGAAAAGGTTACATCAACAACAACGGATTTGACAAGGATGCCTTAATCAGGGATCTTTCAGGTCTGGATATTGCTTTCAAAAAAAATAAAGCCACAGGTGAAAATGAAGTTACACTTAATGGTTATTTAGTTGAAGGAGATATCCGGAGCCTTGAAGTATCTGACAATGTTAGTCCGGTAAGTAAAATACCGGAGGTAAGAAATTCCCTGGTGGATATCCAGCGAAAGTTGGGCAGGGAAAAAGGCATTGTGATGGACGGAAGAGACATTGGTACAGTAGTTTTCCCGGAAGCCGAGCTGAAAATTTTCATGACAGCCTCCCCGGAAGTACGTGCCCGCCGGAGATATGATGAACTCAAACAAAAGGGTGAGAAGGTGGAATTTGAAGCAGTTCTCGAAAACATTAATTCTCGGGATTATATTGATGAACACCGTGAAATAAGTCCCTTACGAAAAGCAGATGATGCTGTTGTTTTAGACAACAGCAATTTGACACCTGCGGAACAATGGGACTGGCTCGAAGCACTACTGAAAAATAAGTATGACCTGGCAGTCTTTGAAGCCTGAACCTTGCAGCCTGTTAATAACTGGTAATTTGCACCTGTTAAAAAGCTGAACCGGAAACCTTAAACCTTGCAGCTAATAAAAAACGGAGGACATAAATCAGGAAATTACTATCAAAAGAACCTGAGTTGCAAAATACCCGAAAATATTGTGACGTGCAAAAATGAAGATTGACATAGACATACATTCAGGATTCTGCTTTGGAGTGACCAATGCGGTTAAAAGGGCAGAAGAGGAACTTGCCAGATCAGGTTCCCTGTATTGTCTTGGAAAGATTGTACATAATAAGGAAGAAGTGGAGCGGCTGGAGAATTTAGGACTGATCACCATTGACCGTGATCATTTCAGAAAACTTACCAACACAAAAGTACTGATTCGTGCACATGGCGAACCGCCTGAAACTTACGAGATTGCACGCATAAATAATCTGGAGTTGATCGACGCCACCTGCCCTGTAGTACATAAGCTTCAGACACGCATCAGCAGGTCTTCATTGAAAATGAATTCAGAAAAAGGACAGGTGATTATCTTTGGCAAGCCGGGCCACCCTGAAGTCGAAGGACTGATGGGACAAACCAATGGTGAAGCACTGGTTGTAAAGAACGCTCACGACCTTGATTCCGTATCATTTAACAAGCCTGCAATATTGTATTCGCAAACAACCAAGCCTGTTAAGGAGTTCGAAGAAATTAAACAAGCCCTTCAGGATGGATACAACAAGGCTGGTTTCAATTCTTCAGATATGCTTGAGGTACATAATACAACCTGCAGGCAGGTTTCCGGCAGAGAAGAAAACATCACCCGGTTTGCTGCAAACCATGATCTGGTGCTTTTTGTAAGTTACAAAGAGAGTTCAAATGGTCAACTGCTTTTTGACGCTTGTAAACAGGGAAATCCATCGGCACACTTCATCTCATCGCCAGTAGATATCAAAAAAGAATGGCTGGAAGATAAAGAATCAGCAGGAGTTTGCGGCGCTACTTCAACCCCGCTTTGGCTAATGGAGGAAGTAGCAGAAAATATCAGGGAACTTGCCCTTGTTACCGGGCACAATTAAATTTCCGGCAACTTAGCAGTTGTTCGACTGTAAAAAATAAGGGTAATTTAATATTGAAGTAACACTACAGTTCCCTTTCAGTTTTTATAATTGAAATATATATTGAATATTTGCATTTTATTTTAAAATTATCAATCTAGATTTACTATGAGTAATATTAAAAGAATTGGTGTCCTGACCTCAGGTGGTGACGCTCCCGGAATGAATGCTGCCATTCGTGCAGTAACCCGGGCAGCTATATACCATGGTTTGGAGGTTTATGGCATCATGAGAGGCTATGAAGGAATGATGAATGGTGACTTTACAAAACTGGAATCCAAAGATGTGAGTGGAATCATCCAGAAAGGCGGAACCATTCTGGAAACAGCCCGTTGTCTGAAATTCAAAACTGAAGAAGGGCGCAGAACGGCTTTCGAACAGTTGCAGAAGCATGAGATTGACGGTGTGGTGGTTATCGGTGGTGACGGATCTTTTACAGGTGCTTCCCTGATTTCCAAAGAACATAGTATACCATTTATTGGCATACCAGGAACAATTGACAATGACCTTTACGGAACCGATTACACTATCGGATATGATACAGCATTGAATACTGTTGTTGAGGCAGTTGACAAGATTCGCGACACAGCAAGCTCCCACAACCGCATCTTCTTTGTTGAAGTAATGGGCAAAGAGGCCGGTTTCGTTGCACTACGAAGTGGCATTGCCTGCGGTGCAGAGGCTATTTTTATTCCGGAGGTAAGCGGACAGCAGCAAAAACTGATCAACTATCTTACTTCAAGAGGAAAAAAGAAAAAATCCAGCATTATTATGGTAGCTGAAGGGGATGACGAAGGTAATGCCTTTGAAATTGCCAAACGCGTACAGACTGAATTACCGGAGACAGATATCCGTGTAACAATCCTGGGACACATTCAGCGCGGAGGTACACCATCAGCTTACGACCGTGTAACAGCCAGCAAAATGGGTGTTGCTGCAGTTGAAGCTTTGCTTGACGATCAGAAGAGTATCATGATAGGACTGGTAAATAACGAGATTACACATGTGCCGTTAAGCAAAACAGTAAAATTGCACAAAGATGTTAGCCAGTCTTTACTTGAACTTGCTGATATTCTCGTATAAAAACCGGAATAAATATAAACATCCAGGAGGAATAAGGGTGCAATCATCCACTCTTATCTTCCTTATTTCTCAATCTTTTCAACAACATGGTAGACAGGGACCTGTATGCAGATATTATTTTACCGCTCCCCCTGCCACAACTGTTTACTTATCATATACCGGCAATGCTGGTAAGTGAATCAACCCCCGGAAAACGGGCAGTAGTGCAGTTTGGTGCCAAAAAAATCTATACCGGCATCATTCATACCCTTCATCACAACAAACCTGAAGCCTACCAAACCAAAGATATTATTTCTATTCTTGATGAGGATCCTGTAGTAAATGAAATTCAGATTAAACTATGGGAATGGATTGCCTCCTATTACATGTGCTCAGTGGGAGAGGTGTTCAAGGCGGCTCTTCCTGCAGGTCTAAAGATGGAGAGCGAAACAAAGGTATTATTCAATCCTTCTTTTGAAGCTATTGAATCATTGTCCTCTCAGGAACTTGTACTTTATAACCTTCTCGAAGACCGTAATATTATTACCATCCAGGAAATCTCCAATGCACTGGAACGAAAAACTGTAATGCCCCTGCTCAAGATGATGCACGAGAAAGGTGCGCTTACATTCAATGAGAAACTGCAGGAAGGATACAAGCCACTGATTATAGATTTTGTCAGGCTGCATCCTGATTATGATGATGAAGAGAAACTGAACCGGGCTTTTGACAATCTCAGCAGGGCTCCGCAACAAACAAAACTGCTCATGGCATTGCTGGATCAAACCAGTAAATTTGGGAATGAAAAGAATGAAATCAGCAGAAAAGCACTGCTTGAAAAAGCCGGAACTTCCCCTTCTGCTCTTAATGCCCTAAATGACAAAGGCATTACTGAAATCTACTTCAAAGAAAAATCACGACTCTATTCAGCGGATCAGGAACAACCTGCAGTGCTCAAAAGCCTAAGCACGAGTCAGCAACAGGCAATAGATGAGATTCGCACTCAGTTTGAAGAAAAAGATACTGTTGTGCTGCACGGGGTTACTTCGAGCGGAAAGACAGAGGTTTATATTCATCTGATCAATGAAACGCTGGATCAGGGAAAGCAAGTATTATACCTGTTACCGGAAATTGCTCTGACAACACAGATCATCAACAGGCTCAAAGATGTATTCGGAGATAAGGCGGGTATTTATCATTCAAAATTCAATGATGGTGAACGGGTAGAAACCTGGAAAAGACTGATGCAGCCCGTGTCCGGTGATACCAACCGCTACCAGTTGATCCTGGGGGTGCGCTCATCTGTTTTTCTTCCTTTCGATAACCTGGGGCTGATCATTATCGATGAAGAGCATGAGAACACCTACAAGCAATATGACCCCGCTCCCCGTTACAACGCGAGGGATACAGCACTGGTGCTTGCTCAGTTACATGGCGCAAAAACGCTGCTGGGCACTGCGACTCCATCAGTAGAAAGCTATTATAATGCCCTGCAAAAGAAATA
>DASQZP010000408.1:0-12222 GCA_035638655.1 Bacteroidales bacterium | reverse complement strand
TCATTCTGGGATATTATAAGCATCTGATGAAACTTCCACAACGCTTCTTTGATACAATGCGAACGGGAGAAATAATTTCAAGAATTAATGATGCAGTGAAAATAAGGGCATTTATAAACAACATAGCACTTGATATGTTTGTAAATGTGCTAATAGTAGTATTTACATTTGGTTTGATGTTTCTATACTACTGGAAACTTGCATTAGTAGTACTGTCTGCAATTCCGTTATATGTGCTTATATATCATATTTACAATCGAGTAAATAAAAAATACCTGAGAAAAAATATGGAAAATACTGCTGAACTAGAGTCTCAGTTAGTTGAATCACTTAATGCATCATCAACAATAAAACAATTTGGACTGGAAAATTATTCAAATTTAAAAACCGAAACAAAATTCATTAAACTACTTGGATCAACTTATCATTCAGTAAAATATTCAATATTATCAGTTAGTATTACCACGTTTATTGCAGGTGCCATAACAATTTCAGTTTTATGGATTGGATCAGTATATGTTTTAAGACAGCAAATTACACCGGGAGAATTGATGTCTTTTTATGCTCTTACCGGATATATTCTCGCGCCCCTTGCAAGTCTGATTGATACCAACAGAGTGATACAAGATGCATTGATAGCAGCTGATCGTTTATTTCAAATTATGGATTTGGAAAGAGAAGAAAAGCCCTCAGAAAAGATTAATATGACGAATTTACCATCCGGTAATATTCTGTTTAAGAATGTGTCTTTCCGATATGGTTCGCGTATAAAAGTTTTTAAAAATCTTAATTTAACAATTAAAAATCAAAAATTTACTGCTATTGTTGGTGAAAGTGGTTCCGGAAAGACAACACTAATGTCTTTGCTCCAGAATATATATCCTTTGCAATCAGGCAGTATTGAGCTGGGGAAATACAATATTAATATGATCAGTAATGAAAGCTTAAGAGAAATGGTTGGTGTTGTGCCTCAAAGGATAGACCTTTTTGCCGGGAGCATAGCTGAGAATATTGCAGTAGGTGAACTTGAGCCGGATATGCAACGCGTTGTTGATATATGTCATGCTTTGGGGTTAATAAAAATGATTGAAAAATTGTCCGGAGGGTTTTCCGCCTGGGTGGGAGAAAATGGTGTTTCTCTGTCCGGAGGAGAGCGGCAAAGAATTGCCATCGCCAGGGCTGTTTATAAGAATCCTCAGATTTTGATCCTTGATGAAGCGACTTCCTCCCTGGATTCAGCATCTGAACAATATGTTCAGCAAACATTGAGGCTTTTAAAAGAAAGCAATAAAACTGTTATTGTTATTGCCCACCGCCTTAGCACAGTCATGAATGCAGATGAAATAATTGTGCTTAGTGAAGGCAAAGTAGCTGAAAGAGGCACACATAGGGAACTTCTATACAAAAAGACAAAATATTATCAGTTATGGAAGCAACAGGTTCCTGAATTTGAAAATGTTTCGTAATCCCTGACTCTTCCGGTCAATCACGCTTACTGAAGGAAAGGGCTATCAGCCCTGTTACTGTATTTTCCTGTCACCTCACTTCCTAATCTCTGTGGCAGATCTTGTTATAGTCGCAATAGCTGCATATTTTTTCGTTATCGGTTTGAGAAAAAGGTATCTCAGGATCAAACAGCTCGCCCAGCATTTGTTCCAGGTTTGTCAGAAAAGCCGTTTCTTCGGGTTTGAATTCTTGTATCGGCTCATACTTTTTCGATGGTGTTGACTTTTCTATTCGGGTAGAAAAGGACTCGTCATAGAGCTTTTTGACAAAATACAGATCGGGGACCAGTTTATTTCTTTCCTGATTTTCTGCCTCATAGATCCAGCAATACAGCAGTATCTGGAAGGCTGCGTTGTTTCGTTTGTCATTGCCGCGTGAAAATAAATCTTCAATATCCCTGAACCTCAGTTTCTCTTTTCCTGTCTTATAATCCACAATATGAACAGTATCTCCCCGCAGGTCAATCCGGTCCAGCTGTCCCCCCAACATAACACCAACAGTACTGCTGCCCCGGCGCAGTTCAAAAGAACGCGACAGTGTTTTTTCCAGTCCGGTGACAGTGAAAGGTGCATTTTGTATGTCTGCTTCGATAAGTTTTTTTACATATTCAGTAATCACTTCGAGAATAATGGTATTTCTGCCCTGTATCAACTCTTCCTGCCTGTCGGCAGGAGCTGCATGCAGAAAATTCTTAGCATAGGCCTGGCGGACAGCTTTTCTGATCTTTTTATCATCCGCAGACAGCGCTTCAAGGTCACCTGCTTTCAGATGTACTTTTTCTCCAGCCCCATACAGCAGGTACATGGCATCATGCAGGATGGTACCAAAGAGGGCATTGTCGAGATCGGTCATTAGTTCGTCCTTTTCCCTGATGCCGGCAATATACCGGTAATAAAACTTCAGGGAACAATCAATATAGTTGTTCAGCGCGCTGGGTGACAGGGTCTTTACTTCTCCGGCACTCCCTGTATATACGGCCAGTTTTTCCATGATCTCCGGTGTCTTCGTTACGCTGATCGGTTTGTCCTGTTGTTCAGTGATGTTGAAGGTGATGGTATGTTCAACAGGTTGGAAAACTTTTTCGTACTTCAGCTGGTAGATGTAACGGCTGTGTTCACCCGATTCGAGTCCGCCGGTTTGTGTATTGTACACCAGGGCAACCCTGCGGGCACGCTGAATTATACGGTAAAAATAATAGGCATAAATTGAATCCTGGTTCTCAATAGTTGGTAATCCAAACCCGCGGCGCAGGTTGTAAGGAATAAAAGAGAGGGGAGAACTATTCCCGGGAAACACCCCTTCGTTCATCGAAAGGATGATGACATTCTCAAAATCGACATTACGGGTTTCAAGCAAACCCATTATCTGAATTCCCCTTAGTGGTTCTCCTATAAACGGGACTGTTCCGGTCTGCAGCAGTTTCTGGAGCAGCCTGATGTAGGTTTCCTTCTTAAGAATAGCTTTGTTTGAAAGAAGGATGTCATTTAGCCTTTTGATGGAGAGATAAATATTGTAAATATATTCCTTCTCCAGTCTGCCCGTATCCCCGGTATCTGATTCGCTGCCTTCTTCAGTTAGTTTTTTGAAAATGTTGTAGATGATAGACAAGAGATAATCCCCGAGTGTCTGACCATCTGTAACTGACTTGAAAATGAGAGATGTTAGCCTGTCCAGGCCAAGCTCTTCAGGTGCCAGCAAAATTTTGTTGTGGGCAATGATATTGTTAACCAGGGAAGCCGGATTTTTTCCAGAAAGGTTACTGATGTACTGGTGATTGAGAATAGCCAGCACAGACCTGTGAAAGAAAAGAGTGTTGCCTTCCTTATCTGTTTTCACTGTGAGCTGCAGGTTAAAAATATGCTGCAGCAGTCCGTATACCGGGGTGTTACGTACCGGGTAACCCATTGTTACGTTAACGCTGTCAATTTGATCAGGCAGGGAATACAACAGGGGAATCAGGAGGTTCTCGTCCGGTAGTATTATGGCAGTCTGCTGGATGCTGACAGGTCCTTCAGTATTAAAGCTTTCCAGGATTTTGCCAATAATCCTGGTTTGTCCGGCCTGTGCCGGGATGGCATATATCTGAATATCTTTGGGTTCTTTCTCAATATGCGAAGTGGTAATGGCATGGTCTTCCGGCATGGGGAAAAGTTTTATGTTTTCACGAATGAACCGTCCTGCTTCATGCTGTTTGTTTCTGAGGTAATAATTATCATAATCCCAGAAAAATTCCGTCTTATTTTGATTTTTCAGGTGGGTAAACAGTGCTTTTTCACAATTATTGAGTGCATTGAAACCCACAAAAAAATATTTCTGATAAGGCAATTCTATGTTGCTGCCGTTTTGTAAATTTTCTACGGCCTGCCTGTAAACCATTCCTTCCCAGGCCTTGTTTTCCTGTCTGAGTTTGTCTTTAAACCGGTTGTAGATGTTATTCAGTACAGAGAATACACTGATAAAATCTTCCTGTTGGGGTGATTTGCCGCCAGGGCTGAAGCTGTTCCAGAACTGTTTTATGGCCTGCTGCTGTTCTTCACTCAGGTGGTCGAACATGTCCTCCATGTTGCGTAAAGCCGAGAGATTCTGAAAGAGGTCGGCGGCATTCACCAGGTATTTGTCCACATCATCAAAATCATTCAGTAAAACCTCACCCCAGTAATAGAATTCATCGAATGACTCCTGTGTTTTTTTAACCTGGTTATACACCTGGTGTAATTCAAAAACCAGGCTTAGTGAATCAGCAATCTGTAATCCGCCGGACATGTCCTGCATCAGTTCGCTGATGGTGACAAAAGCAGGTGACCACATTGGTTGTTTGCTCAGAGAAGCAAGCTGCTCGCTGAAGAAAACTACGGCACGGCGGTTGGGAAAAACCACGCAGGAGTCACTGAGGGTTTTTCCGTAAGTGTTGTATAGGTAAGTTGCTGTTTCTTTGAGAAATGAATTCATAATCAATTGTTTTACATTCCGGGGTGAAAGAATAAAAGCGCATAGAGGTAGGCGATTGTCTCCCCGAGGACGACCCGTACTCCGTTGCTGGATGTATACCAGTGATCAGGATTGTAATCCGGATTTTCCAGTGCTACAATTCCGATTTCTGTTTTCTCGCCGAAAGCTTTCCTGTAGAGCAACCTTGTTCGCCTGGCATGTGCGCCTGAGGTGAATATGTTCAGGGCTGCAGGACTCCTATTATGTTGTTCCAGCCATGTTTTAACTTCTACTGCCGATGCATAGGTGCGGTCTTTGCGCACCAGCTTTACCGGAATGGCAATGATATTATTAGCTGTGTATCCCTGTTTCTTTAAATTTTCGAGTGTCAGTTCCGCATAATCATGATAAGGGGCCAGTGCTCCGCCTTTGGTAACCGGAGCTCCTGTTATCAGTAAGAAATTATAGTTTTTGTTTTTAAGTGTTTGCATTGCTTGCGACACTTCTGCATCAGAGATCCAGCCTTCCAGTATCATTATTTTTGTATCGATGGGTTCGCTGACAGCAAGAAAACGCTGTGCAACCGAGAGGTAAACTGCAACCAGCATAGTAAGCGCGAACAATACAAGCAGCCAGCCCTGTATAGTAAGACGATGACACAACCTCTTTCTGGTTAATTCAATCTTCATTTATCTGTCTTTTTTCTTCTGTATTCTGATACAATCTTCCCTGCCAGGTATCATATTCTTCCAGTTTTTTCCCGAAGCGCTGCAGTATCTGGTCATTCCGGATGAGTCCCCAGGAAGGTCCTGCATTGAAGCGCGGCGGAACCTCTCCGGCAATCCGTTCAATGACGATATCCGGATTAAGTCGTTCAGTAAACCGTACAACCAGGTCGAGATATTCTTCCAGTTCAAACAGGTTGTATTTTTCAGGATTCCTGTGGTAGTCAGCTGCCATTCTGGTGTTTTTGATGATCTGAAGCTGGTGCAGTTTAATAGAATGAAGCGGAAGTTCTGATATCGTGTCTGCACTTTTTACCAGGTCTTCTTTTGTGTCTCCCGGCAATCCGAAAATAAAATGCGCTCCGGTAGGAATGCCCCTGTTTGCAGTTTTAATAATAGCTTCCCTGGATACTTCATACGTGTGTCCCCGGTTTATCTCCTTCAGCGCATCGTTGCGACAGGACTCCACCCCGTATTCAATGACAATATAATGTTTTTTGGCCAGCTCAGTGAAATAATCGAGTTTTTCCTCATCTACACAATCAGGTCGTGTCCCGATCACCAGGCCTGCTACTTCAGGGATACTGAGGGCTTCGCTGTAAATCTTTTTGAGTTCGGCAAGTGGCTTGTAAGTGTTTGAATAAGCCTGGAAATAAGCCAGGTACTTGTTTGCCCGGCGGTACCGGTTGGCATGGAACTCAATTCCCTCCTCAATTTGTTGTTTCACTGATTTTCCCGGTTCGCAATAGGACGGATTGAAAGCATTGTTATCACAATACGTGCAACCGCCCCGGCCAACCACCCCATCTCTGTTTGGGCAGGTAAATCCTGCATCGATGGTTACTTTCTGTACCCGTTCACCGAACAGGACCCTGAAATAATTGGCATAAGCATTAAAACGTCGGGAGTGACCCCATGGATAAGTTTGGTGCAAAATTGTGTTGTGTTTTATATCGTTTTGTTTCATTATTTAAAGTTATTGGCTCAAAACAAGGAAGGAGAGAAATCTACTTCTTCCACCTTATTAAGCCCGGGATACCACAAACAGGCTTTCACATTACTGTAGCCCATTTGCCATAGCAGACGTGCATATTCCCTGATCTGTTCGCGGTGACTTTCTTTTAGCTGTTCCCCGAATTTATAATCAACGACCAGTGCCTGATTCTCTTTCACCATCACCCTGTCGGGACGTTTTATACGACCTCCGTTCAGCAGGATATCGGCTTCTGTCTTTACTTTCCAGTCTCCGTTAAACCATTCTTTTATTTCCCGTTGTTCCAGGTAGGCGCTTAGCAGTTTATTGTATCTGTCTTTTTCATCCTCACTGATCATGCCTTCAAAAACCAGCCGGTCGACAGCCCGTTGGCTGTCATCTGCTGTAATAATATACCGGAAAAGCGCATGCAGGATAGTACCCCGTTGTATCCTTTCACTGGTGAGGTTCTCATTCATTTCAAAAAAATCATCAGCATGGACACTGAAATGCAGCTTGTTTTCCAGTGCATAGGATGGATACCTGTCCAACACCCATTCGTGAAAGTCTTCCTGTTCCTTCTCTGGTGTATCCAGGGAGCCTTTTGTATAGCACAATGCATTTCCACCATCGGGTTGTTCAACTTCTGTGAGCAATCCGGCAACTGACAGTGTATGATGCATCAGGTCGCCCACCGAGGAAAGGCTTCCTTCTTTGGAAGGCAGGGCCGAGAAGGTGAAAAGCGCATTCTCGGCACGCGTAAGTGCCACATACAGCAGGTTCAGATTGTCCATGTAAGTCTGCAGCAGTTCAAGATAATAGTCTTCCCTGAATATGGTATCTTTCAAAACAGTGGTAAAACCAACCGGCACAACCGGTAATTCATTAAAAGGAGCCACCCGGGGCTCACACCAGAGAAAGGGAGCGATCCCTTTCTTGTGTCCTGTTTCCCAGTTACAGTAAGGTACAATTACAGCTTTAAACTGCAAACCTTTTGCCTTATGGATCGTCATGATGCGAATGGCATTCTGCAGTTCGGGAGCAGGAACTGCCTTTTTATGTCCTTCTTCCTCCCAGTATTCGAGAAAAGCATGCAGGTCAGGTGATTGTCCGGTAGCAAAAGATGTGACGAGGTCCTGAAAAGTTTGCAGATAAGGGATCTCACTTTTGATTGTATTAAGCTTGAAATACCGGATAAGCTGTTCCACGCTTTCGAACAACGGCAGTTTTTTAATGCTTGCAATTTTTTTACTAAAATCATCAGGCATCACCTCGCTTACTCCTTCAGAGGTGATCTGTCCCTGGTTGCCGCAAAATGCCCTGTGAAAAGTATCAGGGAAAGGAGGTTGTCCTTTAGTTTGGGCAGGCACGATATAAAGCTGGTATTCGCCGATCAGGCAGGCATTGTTCAGGTTGTTGGTTTTATCTGTTATATACTGCAGCAGGTAAATGAGGAACCTTACCGCCGTTGAGTAGGTGAGGTAAACCGACTCACCCGAAATTACATCATACTTGTAGGAAGAATCCGGTTGACTGTTTTTATAAGCCATCAATACATCAGCCACCTGTTTACCCTCGGCAGCACTTCTTACCAGGATGGCAATATCCCGCAAATCATACTGGTGGTCCTGAAGGTTTTCAATAATACCAGGTAGTTCTTCGTGTACTCTGTCTTTCCAGCCTGTCTTTTCTTCAGGATTATTGTCCTGCAGGGGATAAAACAGGTTTTGAACAAAACCACCTGCTTTTTGGGAATTATTTTCCGGTGAATGCTGCCGGACACTCTTATAGGCAGCAGAGATCATATCTTTAAGCAGGTCAGCGTTATCTGGTTGTATGGTGGCCTCTTCCAGTTGACTGTTGAAATGCTGCTGCAAAGTTTCCGATGTCTTTTCAAACAAATCATTATTGAAAGTGATGATGTTTTGCCTGCTGCGCCAGTTGGTTTCCAGATTAATTTTAGCGATACCGGTATGAACGAATGTTTCTGGTATTTCCCTGGCAAGTATCTTCCAGTCTCCGTTACGCCAGTGATAGATCGACTGTTTGACATCCCCAACCAGGATGTTTCGGTATCCGCCTGAAAGACTGTTGTCGATAAGGGGATTAAAATTCTCCCACTGAATACGGGAGGTATCCTGAAACTCGTCGATCATAAAATGCTGGTAGGTATTGCCCGTCTTTTCATAAATAAAAGGAGCATCATTTCCGGCAATGATCTCATGGAGCAGCTTGCCGGAATCAGCCAGCAACATGATGTTTTCATCGGCAGTATATTGATGCAGGTCATGCGAAATATCGGTGATAATACCCAGGGTATAGAAGTTTGACAGGATCTGTGTGGTTGTATTGTAGCCACCAATTTCATTATTGTATATTTCAATTGCTTCTGCTGCGATCTCATTCAGGGAAGGGAATATTTCTTCAATTACAGTACCATTGGGTGATTTTTTTGGATACCATTTTTCGGGATTATGCAGGGCGTTTAGTACGTAGCTGTTGGGTTGAATGGCTGAAAATTCAGCCAGTTTAGCAAAGTAGCCTCCGATACCGCGGGATTTCTGTGTGAAATCATCGGGTGTAAGACCCGCACTGGTAATGATCCTGTTACCTCGTTGGCCAAGCTCCCTGAGACGTTTTTCGAAGGAATTTCGAATAGCATACATTTTTTTCATGTATGATTCAAGGAACTCCCTGTCTTCAAGTTTCTGCAATGTTGCAGTGTTGAATGACTTAAACTTCTCGGTAAAGATCTCCTTACCCAGTTTCTGAATATCAGTTGAAAAATTCCAGCTTTTCCCTTCCCCGATTTTATTTTTAGCAAAATCCACCAGCCATTTGTGTAGTTCCTTATCTGAATCAGCCTTGTAGAACAATCGATCTGTAACCTCGGCCAGTAAAGGATCCATTTCCGTTTCAATCCTGTAGGCTGAATTCAGTCCTGCTTCCCTGGCAAATCCACGTAAGACCTGTTGAAAAAATTTATCGATGGTAGTTACTGAAAATCGTGAAAAATTATGCAGGATCAGGTTAAGCAATACCACAGCTTTTTGTTGCAGAAGGTTAGCTGAAAGATCAGTTTTTTCCAGCAAGTATACAGCATGGTCTGATGAATCGTTATTTGCCAGGCGGTACAACTCCAGTATGATGCGGCTTTTCATCTCAGCCGTAGCCTTGTTGGTAAAGGTCACGGCAAGTATATGCCGGTAACTCAAAGGCTCGGCAAACAAAATGCCCAGGTATTCACGTGTCAGGTTAAACGTTTTACCAGAGCCGGCTGATGCTTCATAAATAATGAGATTGTCCATGTAACTAATTGGTATTCTGTATTCCGGATTGCTGATCGTCCGGTATGGTTTGTTTGCTTACAAATATATTTCTTTTCAGTGTCATATGGTGACTTAAAGATAATGAATTCTGTCTGTCCATTACGTCCGATAACTGCGCTGTTGCAAAAATTTCAATTCCACATAAGCATTAGGCGCTTAGGTGACAACTTTTACCAACATGTTGTTCAAATTATGCATCGGCTACTTCCCCGCAGGGTTTCAATTGCTAATGGCCTATTGCTAATTGCTAATTGCCTATTGCCTATTGCCAATTGCCTATTGCCTATTGCCTATTGCCTATTGAAATAGTATAATGCGATTAAAATTTTTTCACGCTCCCGTTTAGAACGGGACAGGTTTTGTTTCCGAACATGTTGATCCGGACACCTGACTTTATTGACAGACTCTATATAGTGAGTATGCAGGAATCATCGATCTATTTTATATAACATGCCTCATACTGCTAAGGAATATTATCTTTCAATATACCTTTAGAGAACTGAAAAATCTAAAACAAGGATATGAAACCACAGACATTTGCCGAGAAGATACTGGGTGCACCAACAGGGGCTATTGTATTCAGGCAGCCTGATATTGTGCTCACGCATGACAATACAGCCAGCATTAAAAATACTTTTGCCAAAATGGGAGGAGAAAAGGTATTTGATCCGGACAGGTTGCTGGTTGTGCTGGATCACAATGCACCTCCTACCAATGTCAAACTTGCCAATGATTATGAAGCAATAAGAAAACTGGTTGCTGATCAGGGGATCAATAAGTTTTATGACCAGGGAAAAGGTATTTGTCACCAGATGATGTCTTACCATGCCCGGCCCGGAATGATCATTGTGGGCAGTGACAGTCATACCTGCACTGCAGGGGCCTTCAATGCGCTGGCAGCTGGCATCGACCGGACTGAATCAGCCGGCATATGGAAAAGGGGAGAGACATGGTTCAGGGTGCCGGAATCATTGAAGATCACACTTACCGGGAAGCTGCGGGAAGATGTATATGCCAGGGACCTGTCCTTATGGATTATTGGCATGATCGGGTCAGCAGGAGCCAATTACATGTCAATTGAATACCATGGTGAAGGGGTGCGTACTTTGAGCATCGCCCAGCGCATGACGCTGGCCAACCTGGCCTCAGAGATGGGAGCCAAGAATGCTGTTTTTCCTTCCGATGAGGTGTTGGATGAATTTTTCGGTCAGCATACAGAAGGAATATGGGCAGATCCGGACGCCGGCTATGCGAAAGAGATCACGATTAACCTGGATGAGGTTTTCCCGCTGGTAGCAGCTCCGCATCATGTGGATAATGTGAAAGCTGTGGCAGAAGTTGCCGGTACACCTGTACAGCAGGGGTTAATAGGTACCTGCACCAATGGCCGGCTGGAGGACCTGCGCGAAGCAGCTGCAGTACTTAAAGGAAAGCAGGTAGCCCCTGGTTTCCAGTTACTGGTTATTCCCGCCTCACAGAAAATCTATTTGCAGGCCATGGAAGAAGGAATCCTTAAAACTCTAATTGAGGCCGGCGCAAACATACTCAGTAGCTCCTGCGGCCCTTGTCTGGGAACAGGACAGGGTATCCCGGCAGATAATACAACCGTGATCTCAACAGCCAACAGGAATTTCAAGGGGCGCATGGGAAACAAGGAAGCCTCTATCTACCTGGCTTCTCCGGCTACTGTAGCTCTTTCAGCGATAAATAGTGAGATCACCCTTACTTCTGATAAGTATGCCGGCACAAAATTTCCATTTAAACAACAGCAATCTTCACTGGTGGAGATAGATCCTTCTGAGAACCGGCGTTTGAACAATGTTTGGAACTATGCAGATCTGGACAATATGAATACTGACCAGATGTTTGCAGGTAACCTCACCTATAATGTTTTAAGCTCAGATGCCGCTGCCATTGTCCCCCATCTTTTTAAGGGGGTGGATGACCATTTTGCTGAAAAGGCAGAAGTCGGAGATATCATTATTGCTGGTGAAAATTTTGGTTGTGGCAGTTCAAGGGAACATCCCGCGGTTGGTCTGGCTCATCTGGGCATCCGGGCAGTCATTGTGAAATCTGTCAACAGGATATTTTACCGTTCAGCAGTTAACCAGGGGCTGCTACTAATAGTAAACCCCGAGGTTGTAAATAACTATACCCCGGGCGACAAGGTAAGTATTGATGTGGCAGCGGGCAGGATTATGCTGAATGATAAACCCTTTACCTTTGAACCATTGCCGGATAAGCTCATGCAGATAATTGAGATGAAAGGATTGGTGAACTGGATTGTAAAAGTTTGATATTAAACGCGCACAAGGCTGGAAAAATACAGATACAATTCGGGAAACTCACTAAAACGCAGAGTTCCTCTGTCACCTTGTTACTTTGTCACTTTGTTACCTAGTCACCGTACTTAAATTTTGATTTCTCCCAAAACCCTCCTATCTTTATTCACCGTTAGTTACAGATAAGGGTAAAGGGGAAAAGACAAAAACAAAGTATAAAATAATGCAACAATTTGGATGGATATAAAGGTATACATTTACACCCATTATCATGGAATAACAATACTTTTTTAAAAAACACAAAGGAAATATAACACTATTAGTATACATACACGATTGTTGTACGTAATGCTCCGCATAGCCCGGGCATCCGAGTACTCAAAATGCTTTATTTGTGATACTTAAGATAAATAGATACTTTTGATATTTAGGATACTCAAGATATACGGATTTAAAGATTTACTGATTTATCGATCCAT
>DASQZP010000407.1:0-4717 GCA_035638655.1 Bacteroidales bacterium | reverse complement strand
TTTTTTTCCTTCTCCATTTGTCAATGTTTCTCCCGACCAGGGGCGGTCACTCGTTGTAGCAGCCAGTATAACCCATTCCTGCAGCAGCGGATGCCATCTTCTTTCCCAGTTATTCATTGTCAGTAATTTCTTTGGTCCCGTCACCTATATCAGCAACATAAAAATCAGGTTTCAAACCTGTTTTCTTTTCATATCCTTTGGCTACAGCCTCTTTAAAGTTATCAATTGCTTCTTCTTTTATAAGAGTCACTGTACATCCGCCAAAACCTGCACCAGTCATCCGGGAGCCAAGCACTCCTTCAACCTTGCGGGCCTCATCAACCATGGCATCCAGCTCATCACCGGTTACTTCATAATCGTAACGTAGCGATTCATGAGAGGCATTCATCAGTTCACCAAACATTGCAAGGTTATTATTTTTCAGTTCTTTAATGGCATCCAGTACACGTTGGTTCTCAGAAATAACATGCTTCGCTCTTTTCTTGATAATTTTATCGGTAATCACATCCTGCATATCAATGAATTCAGAATAGGACAATTCACTGAGATTTCGGATAGAACGTTTTTGACTCAGGATCTCAACCGCTTTATCACATTCAGCCCTTCGTTCGTTGTATTTCGAATCCGCTAATCCGCGCCTTTTGTTGGTGTTTGAAATAACCAGTTTTAATCCTTTCAATCTGAAAGGAACAAGCTCATAATCAAGCGTATCGCAATTAAGAAAGATAGCGTGATCTTTTTCACCCATTCCTACTGCAAACTGATCCATAATGCCGCAATTTACTCCGACAAATTCATTTTCAGCATTTTGAGATAATTTTACCAGGTCCTGCATGCCAATACCAAGTTCAAATATATTATTGAAGGCAATAGCTGTTACCAGTTCAATGGAAGCAGAAGAGGACAGACCTGCGCCGTTTGGGATATTTCCGGAATAAAGCAGATCCAGTCCGGTTGGCTCCAATCCTTTCTTAATGAGCTGATTAATTACTCCGAGAGGATAGTTAATCCATTCATCACCATGCTTTTTGCTTATTTGGTCTAAACTAACTTCTGAATTATAATCAAAATTTGTGGTGGCAAAACGAATTGAATTTTTCCCGTTTGGACGCGCAATAAGATAAGTCCCGTAACTCAATGCACAGGGAAATACATAGCCTCCATTATAATCTGTATGCTCTCCGATCAGATTTACACGACCAGGAGAAAAAAATAATCTATCTTTTTCAGTACTTTCACCATATTGGCTGTTAAATTCCTTTTTCAGTTCTTCCATTTTAATGTTTTTAAACAGTATCTTTTACATTTTGAAGCCATAAAAATATGGAAAATTATTTGGAGTACAAAGCACATGGATTATCCTGCTTCGAAGAAAAGACAATATGAACAAGACATTGTCTCGATTTTTGATTCAAAGTTTAAAAGACAAAGAAACAATTGTTGGAAAATCAATCATATCCCATGAAATTTATATTTTTATTAAATACAATTTTGTTAAACAGAATATTTTTTTGCTTCTGGTAATTTTATTCTATTTTTAACCATCCTGAGTAATCTGAACTAATTTTTATATTATGAAATTCACAAGAGTACTGACACTTTTGACGGGTATATTGTTAATGCCCTGGCTGGCAGGTGCACAGTCAAAAAAAGCCCTGGATCATACTGTATTTGACAGCTGGAATGATCTTAAAGGCAGCACGATCTCTGATGATGGCTCACATATCTGTTATGAGGTTGATCCGCAGGTGGGAGATGGCTGGATGTATATATACAATACCGGCACCAGAGCCATAGATTCTGTTGCAAGGGGATATCATGCGCATATTTCTCCGGCTGACAGCTATGTTGCATTTAGCATTAAGGCTCCTTTTAATTTGATCAGAAAGGCAAAAGTTGAGAAAAAGAAAAAAGAGGATATGCCTTTGGATTCATTGGGTATTTACATTTTTGGATCTGGAAAGCTAATGCATTTTGCAAACCTTAAATCGTTCAAAATGCCGGATGAATCATCTGACTGGTTCGTTTTTGCACTAAAGCCGTCTGAAGATACCATAAAGTCAGATGGTAAAAAGAAAACCCATAAAAAAGCTGATACGGAATTCTTTGATTTGAAAATTATGAATCCTGTTTCCGGAGGGTCCTTTAGTTTTGATAGTATCACTGACTACACCATTTCGAAAAATGGCAAGCTGGTCAGTATGGTGCGTCAAACAGCTGATTCTGCTGCTTCGGCCGCACAGGTCATTGTGTTCAATACTGATAATCTGAAAGAAAGAACAGTTTTTGCACAAACCGGCACAGCGGGTAATGTAGTTACTGATGAAGATGGGAAACAAACAGCATTTCTGTTTTCTGCAGATACTATAAAAGAAAAAGTTTACAATTTGTTTTACTGGAAAATGAAAAGTGCAGATGCAGTCATGCTGATTGATACTGCAAGTTCGGGTATGCCAACAGGCTGGAGCGTGAGTAATCACAGAGCGCTAAAATTTTCAAAAAAAGGAGACAGGATTTTTCTGGGAACCGCTCCAAAACCTGTTCATGAGCCCAAAGATACTATCCCTGAGGATGAAAAAGCTATTCTGGATATCTGGCACTGGCAGGATGGAAAACTTATGCCACAGCAACTGGTTGAGCTAAAAAAGGAAAAAGAGAGAACGTATCTGGCTGTTTATCATCTGAAGGATAATTACATGGTACAACTGGCTGATAAGCTAACACCGGATGTTGAAGTAATGCCTTATGGCGAGGGCGATTATGCCATCGCATTTAATTCAGCACCTTATGAAAAGCTGATGTCATGGGAAGGTTTCATGTATCGTGATGTTTATCTGGTAAACATGATGAATGGAGCGAGAAACCTGTTGTTGCATAAAAAAGCACAACGGGTTGATCTGTCTCCGGATGGGAAATATGTTCTCTGGTATGAGATGAACGACAGCAGCTGGTATGCACATGATATTGAAGCCGGGGAATTAATGAAGCTTTCTGAGGATATTCCTTATCCCATATACAATGAAGACAATGATATTCCCCAGGCACCACGGCCTTATGGACTGGCCGGTTGGGCAGAAAAGGATAAATATGTTATCTTATATGATAAATATGATATGTGGAAGGTAGATCCGGAAGGAAAAGAACCAACAATTTGTCTGACAGCTCAACAGGGGAGAAAAAACAAAATTATTTTTAGATATATAGATACTGACAGGGAGGATCCTTTTATCCCTTTGAAGAATGAAATGCTCCTGTATGCATTTAACAAGCTTAATAAAAAAAGCGGATATTTTCGGTTACCTGAAATGAAAAAGGGCGTACCGAAAAATTTGCTGTTTGAGGATTACCGTTTCAACACACCTGAAAAAGCAAAATATGCAGACAAATATATTTTCAGAAAAGAATCTTTTAAGGCTTATCCCGATCTTTATGTAACAGGTAATGACTTCAGTTCACCCATAAAGATCTCCACAGCCAATCCACAGCAAAAGGATTATTACTGGGGTAGTGTGGAGCTGACAAGCTGGACAAGCCTTAACGGCGACAGTCTCTCCGGGTTATTGTACAAACCGGATAATTTTGATCCTGCAAAGAAATATCCCTTATTGGTTTATTTCTATGAAAAGCATAGCGATCAACTCCACAATCATTTTGAACCAAAGCCGGGGCGGTCTGTGATATTCCCCACACTTTATACCAGTAATGATTATCTTGTATTTATGCCTGATATAAAATATCGTACGGGTTATCCGGGTCAAAGCTGTTATGATGCTGTAATGAGTGGAGTTATGTCTTTGATGGATAAGGGCTTTGTGGATAAAAAACATATTGGTGTCCAGGGACAGAGCTGGGGTGGTTACCAGGTGGCTTACCTTGTTACGCAGACCAATTTGTTTGCTGCTGCCATGGCAGGTGCTCCTGTATCCAATATGACCAGTGCCTATGGAGGAATACGCTGGCGAACAGGCTTAAGCCGTATGTTCCAGTATGAGCATACACAAAGCAGGATAGGCGGTACTTTGTGGGAAAAACCAATTCAGTATATCGAAAATTCGCCCCTGTTTTTTGTTGAAAAAATTAATACTCCCTTATTAATAAGGCATGATGATAAAGACGGGGCTGTCCCCTGGTACCAGGGTATAGAATTATTTGTGGCCATGCGCAGGCTCAACAAGCCAGCCTGGTTGCTGAATTATAATGATGAACCCCATAATTTGGTACGCAGAGCCAATATGATGGATCTTACCATCAGGATGAAACAGTTTTTTGATCATTATTTAAAGGATACTCCGGCTCCCGTCTGGATGGAAAGGGGCATTCCCGCAACAGAAAAAGGCAAGACCCTGGGGTATGAAATACAATAGTCATTTTACAATTGATAATAATAGTTATCTTTGCCAAAAAAATTAAGGCAGAGATAACTTTTTTATCAGATGAAAAATATTTTAAAGAAAAACCGGTTCTTTTTGTACCCATTTTTGATTTTTTTACTGGTTTCTACCTCTTTGTTACTAATTTATTCAAAATCCGGCATATTCTTTTTTATTAACAGGCATAATTCTCCGTTCGGTGATTTTATTTTCAGGTATGCGACCTGGCTGGGCGACGGACTTATTATTACACTTATAAGTATTGTCCTGTTATTTTTACGGTACAGGTGGGCCGTACTTGCCATGGAAGTTTATTTGTTTTCCGGACTGATTGTGCAGGTGATGAA
>DASQZP010000406.1:0-2521 GCA_035638655.1 Bacteroidales bacterium | reverse complement strand
CTGCCGGTAGTTTTATTTTGCCGTTTTGCCCGGTTTCCGGTTTTGGCGTTGAAAGCCGGTTATTACGTTTGATTTTCTGTCTGCTACCGGACATGTTTTTCCCGTTCAGGTAAAAAACGGAGATTTAACTGTTAACCAGATTTTGGTAATTCTTCAAAGAGCGCTTTATTCGGACTTTATCAGTCGGAATCTTCCGGTGTTTGGCGCACAATCCCGGCAAAATGAAGCCTCCCTTTTTTACATACCGGACAGTTGGGTTGCCGTAAGTTTTGGATACATTCAAGGATTTCACGCCATACGGTATCTTGCTTTTCCCAAACACGGGTGCCGTCTTCCAGGGCTTCTGTCTTTTTATTTTCGGTTTCTTCACTGAGCAATTGCCGCGCCGTATCAATGTTTTGTTTCCGGCAACGGCTGGAAAATATCCCGTAGTAGCGTACCTTAAAAAATCCCTTTGGCAACTCGTGCAGCAGGAACCGGCGGATAAATTCATTGACATCGGGTTTCATCTGCCAGAAACGTCCACTGCGTTGATCCTTCCAGGAAAAATGCACTTTGCCGTCTTTCACTTTGATAATGCGCCGGTCGGTAATGGCAATACGGAACACTTAACGCGAAAGGTATTCGAGTATCTTTTCGGATTTGCCTATGGGCGCCTGCACGTTTACCACCCACTGTTTTTTGTACTGCCAATGCAACCACGGAATAAGTCTTATGCATAGATTTATGGATTTTTTATACTTTCTGATTATTAAATGTAAAGATTTTGCTAATTTCTTTACAAAAGACCTTACCTTTGTATAGGATTTTAAAAATACTTTACAAATGGATTCTTGGGGATTAATAGAATTACCGCTTAATGTTGATTTGGAAACAAAGAGGGTTTTAAAAGCTTTACCTTCCGCTCATGCAGCCTTAGCTGAACTTAAAGGAATCGCATCGACAATTCCTAACCAAAACATTCTGATTAATACACTTGGATTACAAGAAGCAAAAGACAGTTCGGCGATTGAGAATATAATCACAACACATGATGATTTATATAAATCGGAATTAAATTTTGATGCATTTAAATCATTGCAAGCCAAAGAGGTTCAGAATTATATTTCAGCATTAAAAAAAGGATTTGAGTTAATTTCCAAAACTGGATTGCTTACAAATATGAGTATTTTACAAATTCAGGAAGTACTGGAGGACAACAAAGCTGGATTTAGAAAACTTCCTGGAACTGCATTGAAAAATGCTGTAACTGGAGAGACAATTTACACTCCACCACAAGATTATGAGGAAATATTGAAATTAATGGCAAATCTTGAACAATACATTAACGATTCCGAAATTCAAGATTGCGACCCATTGATTAAAATGGCAATAATTCACTTTCAGTTTGAGAGTATTCATCCATTTTATGATGGAAACGGCAGGACTGGAAGGATTATAAATATTCTTTACCTGATATTGGAAAAATTGCAGACTTTGCCGATTCTATATTTAAGCAATTATATCATCAAACATAAGCCTGACTATTACAGATATTTACAAAAAATAAGAGAGGAGCACTTGTGGGAAGACTGGATATTATTTATGATTAAAGGTGTTGAAGAAACAGCCCGAGAAACGATTGATTTAATTATCAAGATTAAAGATCTAATGCTTGATTACAAACACCGACTTAGAGATAATTATAAATTTTACAGTCAGGATTTGCTGAACAATTTATTCAAACACCCCTATACAAAGATTGAGTTTGTGGTAAATGACATTGGAGTGTCAAGATTGACAGCGGCAAATTATTTAAACAAATTAGCAGATGATAAAATGCTACGAAAGGATAAATTGGGAACTGGAAATTATTATATTAACGAAGAATTATTTGACTTATTGACAAAGAGATAATCAAGCACAGGCGGTAATAAATAGAACTCTGAGCGGTCTGCAAAGCAAGTCCCGATTTAACGGGAACCCAGCGATGAGTCTCCCGTGAAACGGGACAGGCTATGTTGAACTACACCCGCCGGGCTATCGGCCTGATGAGCTATGCACTTAATGACGTTTTTTGTTGATTTTAGAATTCGGCAGGTTGAAGATGCCCGGAAGCCATGATTGTTTTTGCGCTTCTTACTTTCCTAAAGGCATTGATATCATGCAGTTTTAAGGAGATTTTCCAAGGGTGTGGGCATAGGTTCTCCAGGCACATCCGCGTGTGTTTAGCAGGATTTAAAAAGCGGCCTTTGAAAAATCGGTATCCGTTACCTTTGCAGACGACCTGATCCGTGGCAGTTCCCTTACAGGGCAATGGCGTTCTTATTCATACCCAGCAGTCGGTAGTAATAGCGAAGCCCGTAAACCATGTGTTTAAAACTGCTGCGTGAAGGAGATTTTGGATCCCGGGCCAGGGCAACCAGGTATTCGTTGATCTCTTCCGGATCGATCTGCTCTGGAAGCTTCTCAAAGCGAAGCACAAATAGGGCAATGCGCCGGATGTAGTTCTGGAGTGTACTTTTACTCTGTCCACGAAGGG
>DASQZP010000405.1:0-8913 GCA_035638655.1 Bacteroidales bacterium | reverse complement strand
TACTGGAATGCCTGATCCAGCACTCTCAGCTGCGGAGCAACTATTACAGCGATAATGAGGGCTATGAAAGCTGTCAATCTTCCAACTCTTACCTGCTGACGGTTGCTTGCGTTTTTATTGAAATATACTTTGTAAATATCCATAGTAAAGATAGTGGAAGTACTGTTGATCATTGAGGCCAGTGATGATACAATGGCAGCTACCAGTGCAGCAAAGGCAAGTCCTCTGATACCAATTGGCACAAAGTTTTTGAGTAACCAGGGATAGGCCTCATCCGATTTGGTTATATGTCCGATTTCCGATAACGGACTACCCACCATTTGAGCCAGTTCTGCCGGTGTATGATTATGTATCAGAACATAGGCAGTAATTCCGGGAATTACTACCAGCAGCGGGATCAAAATCTTGAGATAAGCACCAAAGAGCAATCCTCTCTTGGCTTCTTTAAGGTTTTTAGCAGCAAGACCTTTCTGAATAATATACTGGTTGAAGCCCCAGTATCCGAGATTGGTGAGCCACATAGCTCCCAGGATTACAGCCAGGCCGGGCAAATCAAGAAAAGCATCTTTTGTTCCGGTTAACCCGTCCGGTACCATAATACTTCCCTTTGGAATAATCATATGAAAATGATCACGTGCATCATGAAATATTTCAGTAAATCCTTTGATAATACCATGATCGCCGCCTACGGCGTTTAAAGCCATAAAAGTGGTTACCAAACCACCGCCAATAAGAAAGATTACCTGCAAAACATCAGTCCAGGCTACAGCTTTCAATCCTCCTGAAATTGAATATACCCCTGCAACAGCAGCTAATCCGATGATACCCCATATAAGAGGAATACCCAGGATATTTTGCATGGCAAGTGCACCCAGATAGGTAACTGATGTGAGGTTTACGAAAACATATACCAATAACCAGAAAACAGCAAATGCAGTAGATACACCTTTATTGAACCGCTGTTCCAAAAATTGGGGCATGGTGTATATTTTTTTCTCCAAAAAAACAGGAAGAAAATACTTTGCAACCAGGATAAGCACAACAGCTGCAATCCATTCGTAGGCTGCAATTCCCAGGCCTATGGCATACCCAGAACCGGACATGCCAATGAATTGCTCAGCGGAGATGTTGGCTGCAATTAAAGAGGCTCCGATTGCCCACCATTTAAGTGACCGGTCGGCAAGAAAATAATCCTGCGCGGTCTTCTCTGTTCCCTTTTTTGTGCGTGATACAAGTAATCCAACCGTAACAATCAGAAGGATATACCCTATAAATACCACATAGTCCAAGGTATCAAATGTACTGTTCATAAAAATAATTTTTCTTTAATTAATAATTTGAATTTTAATAGTGATTTTGTGTAAATGTTTTATAAACTATGTATTTTTTAAATTTAATTTTTGACCAAAATAAAACGAAAATTATTTATAAAAACATGTAATAGATTAAAATGAAATATTTTTATTCTATAAATGGAATATTTTTATTCTAATTTCATTGTTTAAAAATAATAAAAATAAGTGTACGATATACATTTTTTAATTATTCTTTAGCTCTTTCATTGAAAGCTGAATTCTTTTTCTTGCAATATCAACATCCAGCACTTTTACTTTAACATGTTGATGCAGCTTAACAACTTCATTAGGATCAGACACAAACCGGTTTGCCAACTGCGAAACATGTACAAGCCCATCCTGTTTCACCCCAATATCAACAAATGCACCAAAATTAGTGATATTGGTGACTATTCCGGGCAATTCCATTCCGGCTTTTACGTCTTCAACTTTGCGTATGTTTGGATCAAATGTAAAAACTTTAATTGTACTTCTTGGATCCCTGCCAGGTTTGGCAAGCTCCTGTATGATATCTTTTAAAGTTGGTAAACCAGTGGTCGGTGTTACATATTTTTGTATATCAATTTTGTTTCTGAGTGCATCATTTTTTAACAGTTCGTAAACAGGGATATTCAGGTCTTTAGCCATTTGTTCCACCACATGATAACTTTCAGGATGTACCGCGCTATTGTCAAGTGGGTTTTGAGGATTATTTATTCTTAAAAAACCTGCACATTGTTCAAAGGCTTTATCTCCCATTCTGGGAACTTTCTTTAGTTTATCCCTCGAAGTGAAATCGCCATTTTCGCGTCTGTAGTCAACAATATTTTGTGCCAGAGTCGGACCAAGCCCGGAAACATAGGTGAGAATGTGTTTGCTTGCTGTATTTACATTTACTCCTACTTTATTTACGCAGCTTTCAACCACCTGGGTAAGACTGTTCTTTAGTTTTGTTTGATCTACATCATGCTGATACTGACCAACACCAATTGATTTAGGATCAATTTTAACCAGTTCGGCTAAAGGATCCATCAGGCGTCTGCCTATTGAAACTGCTCCTCTGACAGTAACATCGTACTCAGGAAATTCTTCCCTGGCCACGCTGGACGCAGAATAAACTGAAGCTCCACTCTCACTGACAACAAATACCAGTAATTCACGGTTGAATTTCAAACGACCAATGAAAGCCTCTGTTTCCCGTCCTGCTGTTCCGTTACCAATTGCAATTGCTTCAATTTTATAAGTTTCAACCAGTGAAGTGATTTTTTTTGCTGAAAGCTTAGTGTCTTGTTGGGGAGGATGAGGATAAATAGTTTCATTATGGATCAGATTTCCCTGACGATCAAGTACAACTACTTTGCAACCAGTACGAAATCCCGGATCAATAGCCAGTACATTTTTTTGCCCAAGAGGCGGAGCCAACAATAGCTGTCGCAGATTCTCTGCAAATACATGGATGGCTTCTTCATCTGCCCTTTCTTTGGTAATTGATTTAAACTCAGTTTCGAGTGAAGGGGCAAGCAGGCGCTTATAGGAGTCTTTTACAGAAATTCTAACCTGTTCAGATACATCATAATACCCTTTAACAAACTGGTCTTCGAGCAGCATGATTGCTTCTTCTCCCTCAGGAGCAACAGAAATTTTCAGAAAACCCTCTTCCTCGCCTCTTCGCATGGCAAGGTAACGGTGTGACGCGCATTTCTTTAAAGGTTCTGAAAATTCAAAATAATCCTTGTATTTTATTCCTTCTTCTTCCTTTCTTTTTGAAACTTTGGAACTTATCAGTGCTTTTTTCTGAAATAAATTTCTAATTGTATTTCTGGCTCTTTTATTTTCATTTATCCATTCAGCTATTATATCTCGTGCACCCTGAAGTGCCTCGTCTAAAGTTGCAACCTGATCTGTAATATATTCCCCGGCCCTGCTGTCAAGATTTAGTTCTTTTTGTTGCATGACGATCCTGGCAAGCGGTTCCAATCCCTTTTCTTTGGCGATGGATGCCCTTGTTTTCCTTTTAGGTTTATAGGGTAAATATAAATCTTCCAGGTCGTTCATACTTGTAGCCGACTCAATCTGTTCCTGAAGAAAAGGGGTAAGTTGGCCCTGCTCATCGATTGATTTAAGAATGGCTTCCCTGCGTTTGTCAAGGTCCTTTAACTTTTCAAAACGTTCATGGATGGCAGTAATTATTGTTTCATCCAGGCTACCGGTTACTTCTTTCCTGTATCTGCTGATGAACGGGATCGTAGCGCCTTCATTAAGGAGTTTTATGGTATTTGCAACCTGTATCTGCTTTATATTCAATTCATGGGTTATCAGCCCAATGTGGTCTTCTAACATTAAATATTACTTAAAATTATTATCTCAAAATTTCAAAGATAATTAAATTGAAATATTAGCTTGCATTTAAGTGTGGAATCTTAAATATATGATATGTCATTCTTTTAAAATGGCGTTATTAATGCATTATATATGAGGTCTGTTAAAAAATGAATGATATTTATAAGCTTAATAATTTTAAGTGAAAGATTTTGTAAGTGCTAAAACAACTGTTAAATCTTAGTTGGATGGAGATAAATTCATTTATCATCTTGTTAAATATATATGTAATATACAGTAAAAGAACACATTATAACAGTAATCCGAATTCAGGTATTAATTATGGTGATGCATATCACCAGTTTAAGGTATGATATATCACAATAATTTCAATGACTTTCGTTTAACAAGAGCGTATACCAAAATAAGTTCTTTGAGAATATTTTATACTTCCTTCATTATTTCAGGATTGTGTAATATTGGAGTGGTGAGAAAATAAAGTTTTAGAGAAAAAACGAATGTCGGAATTTTTGTAATTCATAAATATTATTTTACCTTTCGATCAATTTTTCTTTTCAACCTTTTCTTTTTCTTGGATTTTAATTAAAAGGTTGTTTCTCAGGGCCCTGCTTTATGCAGGGCCTCTTGTTAGAAATGTTTTTTTTGTCAAAATCAGCATAATTTTTCTCTTTTTCTCCTCCAATTTCTTTTCTGTTTCAATTATCTAATTCTGAAAGATAGAGCATATGAGACTTGCAGTGATCAGGGTGACGGAGGTCATCATTAGAAAGTAAGTTATCTCATCAGATTGAAGTAAGTCATATCATTGATAATTATGTGCCAAAGGCTTTTCACTGCCGTATATTTGCATAGTTCTAATTTGATAATAAAATGGCAGCAAGAGCAAAAATATCAGGTGGAAATAAAGAGGTACAATATGTTCTTGGAACCAGTTCTGTTTTGTTCATTGTAAATATTGGAATTTCTGAACAGGATCTTTTACAGTTGAACCAGGTTACTTCGGATGATCTACTTGGAAATGAGTCAGAGAGAAGCGAAAATGTTAAAAACAATCAAGCTTTCGAATATTATTTGAAAGGACTTGAGTTAGATCATCAGGAAAAATTTGCTGAGGCAGTTATTTTGTTTGATCAGGCAATAAAATTAAAACCTGATTTTGCTGAAGCATATGATCGACGTGGTGTTACAAGAACAAAAATGCTTCAATACGGATCAGCATTGAGAGACATCAGGCATGCAATAGACCTCAGGCCGGAGTTTGCTGATGCATATATTCACAGGGCAATTATTTGTTATTTCCTTCAGGAATACAGGCAGGCAATAAATAATTATTCAATGGCTATTGAGCTTGAACCAAATTACGGGAAAGCTTATTTTAACCGGGCTCTGGTGGAATTAATGATTGGAGAGAAAAAAAAGGCTCATAAAGATTTAATCATGGCATTAGATTTGAACTATACTGATGCTGATGAATTAATTACAAAATATTTTAGAAATTAAATTTTTTTTCATAGTTATAGGTTTTTGGTTAATAACGATTAGTTAGGTTTAGGTTTAGTTTAGGTTTATTTAGGTTTTAGTTTAGGGTTTAGTTTGACGGCCCCGGGTTTATTAGGTTTCCCGGGGCTTTTTTTTGTTTTAAAGTCGTGTAAGGTATCAAACACCAAAAATACACCCCATTAATAAAACCAAAGAATATTGATTTTTAAACTATAAGCTCTTTTTTTTGTTTAGTAGGTACATTTATTCACGGCTAATCCTATGTCCTATGAACAAAACAGTGAAAATTATTCTGGGAATTGTTATTGCAGCACTTATTATTATGCAATTCTTTCAACCGGATTTTAATGTTCAGAAAAGTGCATCAGCTGACAACTTATTTCACCAGAGAAATGTGCCGAATGATGTACAAACAGTCCTGAAAAAGGCTTGTTTCGATTGTCATTCCAACCAGACTGAACGCCCCTGGTATAGTTATGTGGCACCTGTTTCATATTTCCTTGCTTCTGATGTACATGAGGCCAGGGATCACATGAATTTTTCGGAATGGGGTACTTATTCAACTGTTGAGGCTCATGATAAAGCCAACCATATCTGCAAAATGGTCAAAGAAGGAAAGATGCCATTAAAGGCTTATACATTAATGCATAAGGAGGCAAGACTTTCTGACCGACAGGTTAAACTTCTTTGCAACTGGGTTGATTCTCTTTCTTTTAAATAAACACTCTTCCCTGTTTATAATTCAAATGCTCTATTGCCGTATGAATACTAAAACCAGTTATTGTGGTGTTTTATTGCTGCGAAAGGCTTTAATTACATCATCAATAAACTGGTTGTTTTTTTCCAGAATCTGCATTCGATCCTTATCCGTCTCAAACCATTCAATAGTGCGTTTTATCCCTTTATTAAAAGGAATCGCAGCTTTAAATTCCGGAACAAAGGTTTTGATCTTTGTGTTATCAAAAATCACGCTGTGTGTTTTGTCCCCCAGCAGATTGCCATATTGAAATTCATCAAACTGTGCAATAAAATCAGAGGGAATATATACCTTTTTGGTCTTAACACCTGCAGCTGCAGCAACTGCATCGTAAATCTGATCCCAGGTCAGAATCTCGTCTGAAGTGATGTGAAAACTATGACCGATTGCCTGTTGATGGCCCAACAATCCTGTGAAACCCAGGGCAAAATCATCTGCATGTGTAATTGTCCATAAGGAACTACCATCACCATGCACAATAACCTCTTTGCCTTTTTTCATTCTGTCAATGATGGTATAATCCTGCCAGCTGCCAATAGCCACCGGTATTACAGTATCGTAAGTCAGTGAAGGCCTTACAATGGTAATTGGAAAATCATTCTCGCGATAAAGCTTATTAAGCAATTCCTCGCATGCAATTTTATCACGTGAATATTGCCAGTAAGGATTCTTTAAAGGGGTCGATTCGGTTATAACCGGATGAGTTAGTGGTTTTTGATAGGCCGATGCGGAACTGATAAAAACATATTGATCGGTTTTGTCCTTAAACAATTCATAATCGCGCCTGATGTCCTCCGGTGTAAAAGCTATCCAGTTTACTACCACATCCCAGTGCTGATCTCCGATTATGGAAGCAACTTCATCCGGCTTGTTAATATCCGCCTTAATAAGTGCGGCATTTTGTATCATTACATTTCGTTCACCCCGGTTGAGTAAATAAAGATCAATCCCTTTTTCAATAGCAAAACGGCTTACAGGTGTACTGATATTTCCTGTCCCTCCAATAAAAAGTACCTTCATAAGATTTGTTTTTATCGGAAAGATACTAAATCACGTGAAAAATACAAATTATGGTTCAGGGATTGCATTATAATTAAATAAGCCGTTTTAAAATTAATTAATGTTTTGCTATATTTTAAAAGATAGGATTTTAACAATTTGTTCTGAAAAAAACGTTCTCTTCTGCTGAAGAAGAGAACGTTGAATATATATGGGTTAGCAAATATAAAGAACAATTATTTCTTCTGTCCCATGTCTTTAATTTTGATATTTTTAAACCATACATCATTACCATGGTCCTGAAGTGCAATATACCCATCACGGTATTTTCCAAATTTTGGAAAATCAGCGAACTTACTATGGGCAATCAGGCTGTTCCAGTCGGGAGTTCCTAAATGATATTCAAGTACAACTTCCCCGTTTTGTTTGTGTACGACGGTTCCCTGATACACCATTATTTCGACACTGTTCCATTCTCCGGCTGGTTTTGTGTTTTGCGGATCAGCAGGGATCAGATCGTATAATGATCCAGCTTGTCTGTTTCCGTTTTTACCAAGCATGGCATCTGGATGTCGCGCATTGTCAAGTATCTGCATCTCGGGTGCAGATTTCCAGATAGGCTCTCCGGCAATTTCTTTTCCGAGGTAAAAAATTCCGGAATTGCCACCTTCGGATATTTTCCAGTCCAGTCTCAGACGAAAATCCTTGTACTTTTTATTGTAGAGTATGTCACCACCTTTTCCGCCGGCTTCTCCCTGTCCCGATCCGATACATCTCAGTGTACCATCTTCAACTACCCATCCTGAATCAGGGAAGGCGGTTCTATTGTAACCACGCCAGCCATTAGTGGATTTTCCGTCAAAAAGTAATACCCATCCGTCTTCTTTTTCCTGGTTGCTTAATGTATTGTCTGCTGTTTCAGTCTGATCTTGCTGAACAGTTGTTTCTTCATCAGAAGCATTTTTGTTTTTATCCCCAGCTGACTGGAAGGAATTTAGGCCTATACTTCCGATAAAAAATAAGGCAATAGTGAAATAATTAGCAATGTTTTTTTTCATTGGTTTTTTATTTAAAGGGATTAATAATAGTTCAAAATTATACAGTTGGCATGTCAGGCAACATCCATGGGGCACGATAGGTGTGTTTTATGAGTTCCTTTGAAAACGCTTTTGCAGAGAATTCATCAGTCCATTTCTTGTTAAAGGTTGGGTGTCCGTTATGGATACTAAAACCATCCTCAAGAACGATTTTCATTCTGTCGGCATCCGAAATATTGCTGAATTCCATGTTTTCTCCGTCCCATTCAAGCTCTTTGTTAAGATTTTGAAGACGAACGGCCAGCACGCCCATTACAACCATTTCGTTAAAAGGACCTGCTTCACTGAACGGTGATGCAGATTCAACTCTGTTTTCAGGACTTTCCTTACAGGCACGGACCCAGTCCATTTCATGTGAGGTATCTACTCTTCTCAGATATTTGTCAACATTAGGTGTTCTACCTGATAATAACCATGGATCTTTTCCATAGCATCCGCAAATAAGCTTATCCTTTGTTCCGTGGAAGATCACTCCACCGCCTGAATTATTCATATCTTTTCCTGCTGGCCAGCCTTCTGGTTTCATGGGCTGAATACCTCCATCATACCATGTTACATCAACACCCGGCATATTCATTTTTTTTACCTTTTGTCTTTCCGGAAAAGTAAGTTTAACCGTCTGAGCATTCGGTGCACTTTCTGTCAGTAATAAAGTAGAACTTCCCTGTGCTTTTACGGGATAATTAAGTTTCAGTCCAACAAAAACAGGATGTAATATATGGCATGCCATATCTCCCAGTGCTCCTGTACCAAAGTCCCACCAGCCACGCCAGTTCCAGGGAGTATATATCTCATTGTATGGTCTCATTTCTGCTGGTCCTACGAACAGGTCCCAGTTTAGTGTTTCAGGCACCGGCATCCCCGTTTTAGGGCGTTCCAGACCCTG
>DASQZP010000404.1:0-2743 GCA_035638655.1 Bacteroidales bacterium | reverse complement strand
AAGAACTGACCAGAACCATTTTCACCAAACTTGGCTTAAAAGTGGATGAAAACCTCAGAAAAAAGATCAATTCCAAAAACGACAAAGCTGATATCATCATCAACCTTGGTAATAATGATGTAATGATAGTAGAATGCAAATCCATAAAAGAAAGCGGATACAATAAATTCAGTTCCGTAAAAAGACAACTCAAAGCCTATTTTGATATGGCAGAAAAAAACGGTCTGAAGGTGGTGAAATCACTACTCATTGCACCTGAATTTTCAGATGATTTTATCAATGAGTGTGAACTTGAATACGAATTAAATTTGTCTTTAATTCAGGCTTCTTCATTATACAGTATTCTCGAGGGCTTTAAAAATTCAAAAAGAAACCAGTTCCCATACAAACTTCTGCTAAGAGATGTGTTGATCAGGGAAGAAAGAATATTAAAAGCCATCAGTTAATAAGTGTTGTTGATGCCATGCTGTCGGATAATACGGAGGACATTTCGGAAAAGATTGAAAAGCTGGAAAAGAAAATAGATATTCTCTTAAATGATAAAATTTAAAAGGATTGGTAACCATTAAGAAAAGAAGTATTTCTGATGCAGTTCAATAAATATATCTGGGACTTATACAAACATTCAGAAACAGGGAAAAAAGCGATTGAAACCTGGATTCCTTCTGCCGACTTTCCGGAAAGTGAATTTGCATTGGATACGGATAAATCAATTTTTAAAAAATTTCTGAATAGTAAGAACAATTATATTGCCGGTGAAGGAAAAATAAACTGGTACAGGTTCTTAGCAGATTATTTCACTAAAAAAGACAATTTTACACGAAATAACTACCACAAATCATACAGGCACTGGATTTTAGAAGGAATTAATCTTGGGAATCAGGAGATTATCAAATCAAATAATTACCAGCTATGGGTAGTTGATATATCGCTAATTTCCCGGGTACTATATGGCTTGTATCCCGACAATTTTTTTCCTTATGTCTTTGATGATTTTAATCTTCTGAATAAAATAGCCATTGAATTTGAAATCCCTTTGCCTAAAATACCGCTGAAAAAGGACTGGGAAAAAAGAGCCTTTTATTATCCTGAATTATGTGAAGCACTTAATGAATTTAAATCGCTGCATGGTTTTTCTCCTCAGGAATTATGCGCTTTCCTCTATGATTTTGCTCCAAATAATATTGGAAACCAGGAGAATGATGAAATACCGTTTCCTTCAAAGGCATGGTTTGTTGGCGGCAATAAAGTTGATTTTGAATATCTTGATAACGCCGGAAAAAATAGCAGGAGCCACTGGCAGGGGAATCCTGATGCAAGAATAGGGGATATCATTGTCATGTATTGTTTGTCTCCCAGAAGCTATATTCATTCAATCTGGCGGGTATTCGAGGATGGGTTTGTTGATCCGTTTTTCTATTATTACAATATGATAAAGATTTGTGATCCGATTCTGATAGATAAAAAAATAGCGAAAAGAGAACTGGAAGAAAATGCTATCTGGTCAAAAAATCCACTGGTCAGAAAAAACCTGCAGGGCATTAACGGGTATCCAATCCAGTACAGCGAATACCTGGAAATTTTATCCATGCTGGAATCAAAAGGAGTTAATACGCAGGATTATCCGGTTATACAAAAAACAAACCGGCTTGAAGCAGCAGAACTCTATGATGAGCGTGATGTTGAAATCAAGTTAATAGAACCCTTTCTAAAATTAATTGAATACACACCTGATGACTGGAAACGTCAGATGCCTGTAAAAATTGGAACAGGTGTCAGATATTATCCGGATTATTGTTTTGCAGCCATTGCAAATCGGGGAGAAGAAACCGCAAAAATGGTATTGGAGGCTAAATTTGAGATCAAAACACAAAAAGCACTCAGAGAAGCTTATTTCCAGGCAAAATCATATGCCCTACGCTTACAGGCAGATAAATTTGTGATCGCCTCCAAAGAAGGTATCTGGATTTACGAACCGGATAACTCAACATACAAATTTGAAAAATATCAGCATTATAACTGGCTGGAGATTGAAAATCCGGATGTGCTTTATAAACTAAAAATGACGATCGGCAAAGCCGGCTTATGTATAAATTGAATCCAAATGAAAAAATCAATTTTTTTAATAGTAATACTCTCAACCATCACTTTATTCAGTTGTTCTCATTCCGACAAAAAATCGGAAGCCTTTACCACTATTCACATCAATCCTGCTGAAGCTGCACCGGTAAAATTTTCCACTTTATACAGCAGAATGGAAATGTAATCTGAGGGCATATTCCTTTAGCAGGATTGATACAGGACTGTATGCATTCTATGTGGGTGTGAACGGATTCATCACCAGAGCAGATTATCATAATTTGCCCGTTGCTGTGTCAGAAGATAAGACCTATACAATTATGGATTCGTGGAAATTCAGAGCCCGTGTGGATTCCATACATGCAATGCTGTCTGTTTCAGAATGGAAATCTTTTGAAGACGCGCATCCAAAAACCATGGATGTTTACAAAAAAATCTCCCCGATGGATAATCCTGTACTGTTGATTGGTTACCTAAAAGAGGCAGGAAGTGAAACAAACAAATGATGGTGTGGGAGCAAGATCTTCCACCATACTGTCTTCACTACATGACTTGCAGCTTTTGTTTTTTTCGGGAATATATAAAAATCCATACTATATAGGTGAAAATATTTTTATACCCACATAGATTCATTTTGTATATCGGAAAATTCTGAGGTGCCTAA
>DASQZP010000403.1:0-3772 GCA_035638655.1 Bacteroidales bacterium | reverse complement strand
GCAGACCAAATGTTGCTGGCAAACGAACTTTTTGAAAGTGGTGAACCTTAAAAAGCTGAAACACAGGCAGCAGTTGCACGTGGATTGTATGCCGCTTACCAGCTTACAAATAATTCTGATTATTTGACCGGAGCCGATGCTGCCTACCAGTTTTTAACCGACAATTTTTATGTGGCGCAGGAAAAAATATTCAGGACAGAACAGGGGGAAAATACAGCCCTTTACAATCCCAAAAATCTGGCTATTCTGGCAGGAGGGTTGCGTGAAGCTGCTTTAGTTGGAAATCACCCGGAAGCTGCATCAATCTATACCCGTTTTTTTACAAAAGTGTATAATCAGATGTTACTGGCCGAAGCGGAACCCTCCGGTGAAACAGGAAATGATTCTGATGGCGATAATATCCCCTATGTTGCAGATGGAAACGTTGCCACTGTTTTTGCTGCCGAAGCAGAATATAACTTTACAATTACCAGTATAAATGACCGGCTTCAACAACAAGCTGATTTAAATATCTATCCTAACCCGGTGCAAAACCAGGCAACTATTTCTTTCAATGGAAAGGATTTCGATAACACTTCAATTTCGGTGATGAACATTGCAGGACAAAAAGTTCAAACTATCAAAACAAATAATTACCGGAATGTTACCTGGAATGCTCATGACCTGAACGCAGGGATTTATTTCATCCGGCTCGAATCGAACGGGAAACCAGTTGCGGTGAAAAAAATAATCATTAGTAAATAATACCGGTTTTTTAGGCTTTTCAAAATGGCTGCTCCTCTTAAGGACAGCCATTTTTTTTTGTCAGGTTGTCAGGATTGAATTTTTTCTTCGTCTAATCCTTCGAAATCAAAAAAACCAATAATTAAAATTTTTTAAAAATGGCAAAAATAGCAATCGTAATTTATGCCGATACCGATACGGTGGAAGCAATGGGAAAAGTATCAAACGCTTTTATGCTGGCGCTTGAAGCAATTGAAAATGGCGACGACCTGAAAATTATTTTCGAGGGTGCCGGAACCAAATGGATTGGTGAACTGGAAAAAGAAGACCATAAAATGCATGCTTTGTATGCCGGTTTGAAAGACAAAATAACCGGCGTGTGTAATTATTGTGCCGGGGCTTTTGGTGTAAAAACCAAGGTAGAAAAAGCAGGTCTGCCGCTACTTTCAAATTTTAAACAACACTCCGGTTTGCGCAGCCTTTTTGCCGATGGGTATAGTGTCGTAAATTTTTAGGGCGGAATGAAACATCCATAATTAAGTCTAATCACACTCGACAATGTTTATATGGATGTTCAATATGACCATTGAAATTCAATTATGAACATATGAAATATTTTGTCAAAAAAGTAAAAACCTCCGACAATAAAAGTAAATTATAATTTTTTAAGTTAAATAATACAATTTTAAAATCATGACCTGTTTACTTGAGGTGCTAACAATCGTTAGCGCCTTTTTTATTGCATCCATCTTACTTATAATAAAATAGAATACTTCAAGTAAATACTTTGGAAATATATTGAGAAAAAGTTGAAAATTTTAAATTGGGGTATCGAACATACAAAAATCCACCGGAATAAGGTGAAAAAGCAGGGTCCTGAATTAATGATATAATAAACAGTCCAGAAGAGTGGTAGTGCATTTTCTTGTTTAGTGGCAGAGTTATAGTCCGGTGTTAAAATACTGATTAACTCTTTCAAATTTAAAGGTAGCTATGGCAAAAGCTAAACAAATTTGAGCATGGGTTAAAAGTGTTATCATCTATCAACAAATTGTTAAACAAATTGTTAAAGGAATGTTCGATATAGGCGGGCACTCTTCAAGATCTGAGGTGTTCAATTTTCTCTTATCTTTTAAACGCATTATTATGAACAGCTACGATTTGTATAACTCAAATTCCCAAATTTTCAAACAATTCATTCTCAAAGACACGCTCTTTGTGTATTATAACTGTCCGCAAAGAGAAAAAATTCTGCAATTATACTCTCAGCACAATCAATTTTTATTTACCTTAAGTGGAAAGAAAATTTTTAGCCATGGAGATGATACTTTTTTTGCTACAAAAAATTCGACCTTCTTATTAAAAAGAAGTGCCTTTTTACAAGAATTGCCAGACGATTATACGGGTTTTGAAGTCCTGGTTTTTTACATTAAAGATCATTATCTAAAAACAATTTTTGAAGAGTACAGGTCGTACCTGCCACTGAAAAATCTACCGGGCATTTCCGAAAATATGTTCATTCAATTTGAAGTTAATGAACAAATATATTCGGGTTATCAAAGTATGATTCCCTATTTTGAGCGAAAAAACACAGTTCCTGATACCATTTTGGAGGCAAGGTTCAAAGAATTAATGTTCAATATTCTAACACATCCGGCAAACCGGCAGGTGCTTTCTTATATTCATAATATTGCAGATGATGTTAAGACTCCGATTTGGGAAATAATGGAATCAAATTATATGTACAACTTAAAAATAGCCGATTATGCAAGTTTAGCCAACAGGAGCATGGCGGCTTTTAAACGTGATTTTGAGAAACATTATCAAACTTCACCTGGGATTTGGCTTATAGAAAGGAGGATGAAGCGAGCTAAGCTGTTATTGGAAACAAGTCATAAATCCATTGGAGATGTCGCTTTTGAAACCGGTTTTGTGAACTTATCTCATTTTAGCCGGGTATTTAAAAATAAAACAGGGTTATCTCCTATGGAATATCGTAATCAATAAATCAAAATTTGAAGAATCCTCCTCAAATAGAAAAATAATTGAGCTTTAGAGAAAAATGGGTTTAATACTTACCACCTAATTTTGTAGAGTATTAGTTAAATTGTTAATTAAAACTTTAAGATTATGGAAAAAGTATTCGATCCGGTACATTACAAAAGTACCACAAGAGAACAATGGCAAACAGCAGCTGAAGCATGGCATAATTGGCATCCCACTCTTAAATCCTGGTTAGGACCTGCAACTGACAGGATGCTGGATATGGCTAATGTAAAAGAAGGACATCGAATGTTGGATGTGGCCGCTGGTGCCGGTGAACAATCAATTACAGCTGCTAAAAAGGTTGGTCCAAATGGCTATGTATTAGCAACAGATTTAGCGCCTAAAATACTTGAATATGCCTTACTGTTAGCTTCGGAAAACGGGCTTAGTAATATTGAAACCAAAGAGATGGATGGTGAAAACCTCACGGTTCCGGATAATTCGTTTGATACAGTAATTTCAAGAGTTGGATTAATCTTTTTTCCTGACCAACAAAAAGCACTAAAGGAAATGATGCGGGTTGTAAAGCCAGGTGGCTATGTGGCAGCAATAGTGTATTCAACTGTGGATAAAAATAAATTCTTTTCAACTCCTGTTTCAATTATCAGAAAACGGGCACAACTTCCACCTCCATTGAAAGGGCAACCTGGCCCATTTAGTTTAGGAGCTGCCGGTGTGCTGGATGAAGCATTTAAACAAGCTGGATTTATTAACGTGAGGTCACATATAGTAAATGCACCTGTAATAATGCCCACTGCGCAAGATTGTGTTCGATTTGAATATGAGTCATTCGCGGCATTACATCAAATGCTCGGGGGATTGTCCGAAGATGAAAAAGCTGCTGCGTGGGAAGAAATTCATGCAGAGTTGGCAAAATTTGAAAATGGAAATGGGTTTTCAGGGCCTTGTGAACTTGTCGTTGGAGTTGGACAAAAACCATTACCATGAACATAAAAACCACCAGACAATACTTTTTAAGGATTATTATAAATATTAAAATTTT
>DASQZP010000402.1:0-6602 GCA_035638655.1 Bacteroidales bacterium | reverse complement strand
TGAAATGCAAGCTGGTTTTAATAAAGAAACTGAGATAAGGAAACTGGTACAGGAAAAAAAGGATACTGAACAACAGGCGCAATTGCGCCGGCAGACCTATGTAAGAAATTTTCTCCTCGCATTTTTGGCTGCCATACTGATTTTTGCCTTTACGGCTTACAGGGGATTACGACGTATCAGGAGAGATCATCGCATGCTAACCTACCAGCAAAAAGAAATTCTTGAAAAAAACGAAGAACTGAATAAACAGAAGGAGGAAATACTGGATCAGGCAGAACAAATAGAAAAAACCAACTGGGAACTGGAAAAGAAAAATCTGCAACTCAAGCAAAAAAATGAACAGATTAAAAAGGGACAGCAACAGCTTATTCTACAGGAAAAGCTTGCCACCGTTGGTCAGCTTATTACCGGGATAGCTCATGAAATACAAAATCCGTTAAATTTTGTGAATAATTTTTCGAATCTGACAGTAGATCTTACCACCGAGTTACTGCAGATTGTGGATGAAAACAAGGAGAATATCCAACCGGAATCTATTGAACAACTTCAGGAAGTTACAGAGATGATTGAAAGCAACGTCAAAAAGATCAATGAACACGGAAGACGTGCCGACAGAATTATAAAAGGTATGTTGCAGCAGTCCAGGGAAGCTGGTGAATTTGAACTGACTGATATGAATATTCTTGTTACTGAATATGCAAATCTGGCTTACCATGGAGAAAAAACCAGGGATAAGTCTCTTAATATTAACATTATTCAAAATCTGGATAAATCTATTGGAAATGTAAATGTAGTACCGCATGACCTCGGGCGTGTTATACTTAACCTGATCACCAACAGCTGTTATGCAATCCGTGAAAAGAAGACAATATCTAAAAAGCCGTATACGCCTGAAATACATATTTCTACCAGTATACAGGATGAGCATATCCGGGTATCTGTTTGGGACAATGGTATCGGAATTTCTCCGGCTGTTAAATCCAAAATATTTAATCCGTTTTACACAACCAAACCAGCCGGAGAAGGAACTGGTTTGGGTTTATCTACCAGTTATGAGATCATTACGAAGGTGCATAAAGGCAAAATGGAGGTAGAGTCGAAAAAAGGAGAATTTACAGAGTTCAGCTTTACTATTCCCAAAAAAATAGTCTAATTTTAACGATTAAAAATAAAACAGGATTAAATTGAAACATGGGGATAAAAATCTTAAGTGTTGATGATGAACCCGATCTGGAGCTGTTGATGAGACAGCATTTCAGGAAAAAGACCAGAAGCGGGGAGTATGAATTTCTTTTTGCAACAAACGGACAACAGGCGCTTGATATATTGGATAAAGACAAAGAAATCTGTATTTTACTGACGGACATCAATATGCCTGGTATGGATGGCCTCGAATTACTTGATAAAGTGCAGACTCTTAACCGACCGGTGTTGCGATCCCTTGTTGTTTCTGCCTATGGCGATATGGAGAATATCCGGACTGCCATGAATCGCGGAGCATTTGATTTTATAACTAAGCCAATCGATTTCAAGGATCTTGAGATTACCATCGAAAAAACAATTAACCAGATAACTCAGTTAAAAAAGTCTTACAAAGAACATGTTGATCTGGTTGCACTAAACCAGGAATTATCTACAGCCAGAGACATTCAACAATCTCTTATTCCCCACAAATTTCCTGCTTTTCCGGATAGAAATGAGATTGATATCTATGCCCTTATGCAAGCTGCACAAAATGTAGGGGGTGATCTGTACGATTTTTTCTTTATTGACGAAAATAGAATGGGAATTATTGTTGGGGATATCTCAGGTAAAGGAGTTCCTGCAGCCCTCTTTATGGCGCTTAGCAGATCGATAATCAGAATGGCAGCTATGAAAGGTAATTTACCCGACAAGTGTATGGAAGAAGCCAATAATCATCTCTGTGATGTGAGTCAGGACTCTATGTTTATCACGGTTTTTTACGGTATTCTTGATATACGAAATGGCAGTTTTGTTTATTGCAGTGCCGGTCATAATCTGCCTTTCCTTTTAACTCGCGATGGAGCCGTGGGAACATTGCAGGGAACCGGTGATATGGTGCTTGGAGGTATAAAAGGACTAAATTTCCATAATAATGAAATCCCTTTAAACAGGGGGGATGGTATTTTTATTTATACTGATGGATTGACAGAAGCTTTCAATGACCAAAACGAGGAGTATTCCAAATCTCGTCTTTCCAAAGAACTGGAAAATAAATCTAAAATGTCACCAAATGGCCTGATTAACCGTATAATGACAGACGTTACCAGTTTTACCGGCGATGCAGAACAATCTGATGATATTACAATGCTTGTATTCCGGTACCTGGGTAAGAAAAAAAGTTGAATATAAAATTTACAGTGTTTAATCTTGTTATTTTGTACTTTTACAACTATTGAAGATGAAAAATAACAATGTCCGGATCAGATAAGTTATCAGACAATGAAAATTCCGGATATTTTTCAGAAAATTAAATGTGATTAAGCAGCCAGACAAAATATAATATCTTGTGAAAAAGAAGGTACTAAAGATTAAAAACAGGATCAGCGAATTGCAGAAGATCAATTCCAGTATTGAAGATCTTGTTTATAAATGGAACATACCTCAGCATGTTTCATTTAATATTAACCTGGTTATTGAAGAGGTATTTTCCAATATTGTATTTTATGGTTATCAGGATGATGACGAACATGAAATTTTCATAACCTACCTGAATAAAGGAGACAGAATATCGGTGGAAATAGTAGATGATGCAAAAGAATTTAACCCTTTACTGGCCCCGAGTATGGGTGTGTTTTGCAATACAGTGGATGAAACAGAAGTCGGAGGTATTGGTTTGCACCTGATAAAATGCATGGTTGATGATATTGATTATGCCCGCCGTGCCGAACGTAATATTCTTACAGTTGAAAAAATGATCTGAAAAATAAACCAGTATATAACATGAATTTAACTGAAAAGAAGCAGAATGAAATAGTTGTTATCGGGCTTGAAGGACGGCTGGATACAGCAAATTATGAAGAAGTGGAAAAGAAATTGTGGGAAATGATGGAGAAAGGAGAGAAATTTTTTCTGCTTGATATGGAGAAACTCAATTATATAAGCAGTTCAGGATTAAGGGTCTTGCTTAAATCTTTAAAAAAATTGCGCAGCGAAGACGGGAATCTTGTACTGGCCGGATTAAACAATATCCTGCAGGATGTGTTTGAGATTTCAGGATTTAGTAAGTTTTTTGATATTTACCCTTCTACTGAAGAAGGAATTAAATCTTTTAAGTAAACATAAAGATCAATTGGAATAAATCCTGGTTTATGGAAGAAAATTATATTACAATTCCCGAAGAAGTGTTCCTGTTATCGATTGACGAGGCAGGAGAACAACTGGACATTAAAGAATTTGATATTGTACTGGCCAGCTCTATTTTAATGGAACTGGCACTTCAGAATTGTATTGATACCGACCTGGATTATATTATTCCGGATAAAAAAAAGTCAACTGGTAATTATGTCCTTGATGATATTTCTATGGACATTCATGATGTAGGCGAAAAACAAACTATTACATCATGGATACTTAAGATATACAGTAATATTCATGAGATAAAAAAGCAGATAACCAAAAGCCTGGTTCGTAAAAAAATTATCAAAATTGAGAATGAACGAGTGTTACTCATTTTTTCTTCAAAAAGATATCCAATTATCAGGAAGAAAGAGGTAATTGAGGTCCGCCTCCGCTTGCGTGAACTTATTTTTGGTCAGGAAATTCCTGATTTCAGGGATATTGTAATCATTAGTCTGATTCACTATGCTTCGCTTGAATTTTTGCTTTTTACTGAGAAAGAAGCAGAAGAATACAAGACCCGGATTGAAGAGATAGCCAAAATGGACCTGATTGGGCAGGCAATTACCAGTACACTCAAAGAAGTTACGCTGGCCATGCGAGCCAAAGAGATGTTTGGTTTCCGGTCCCCCCAGCAAAAACTGGATGACATGGTAAAAGGGTATATGAAAAAACATCAGCTGAAAAAGGAAAATCAACTCCCCGACTGGCTGAAAAAGGGGACTGTACAGTACCGGAAAACACTTGAGTTTATTGAAAAATCCGGAACTGCTGAGATAGAGTATGATCCTGAATCAAACACCTATTCTTTACAGCACAAGACCGCGGGTTCTGATTAATGCCAGATTAAATAAAACACCCATTTTTTCGTATGAGAAACATATACGCGATCGGAGAAACCGTACTCGACATTATATTTAAGCAAGGTAAGCCAGCCGATGCTAAACCAGGTGGCTCTATGCTCAATACAGCAGTCTCACTGGGGCGTCTGGATTGCAAAATTCATTTAATTACAGAATTCACCCGGGATCATGTTGGAAACCTTATTAATGATTTTCTGCATAAAAACAATGTTTCAACAGACTATGTAAGTTATTATGATGTTGGGAAAACAGCACTGGCCCTGGCTTTTCTGGATGAAAAAAGTGATGCCTCCTATGTGTTTTATAAAGACTATCCGGATGAACGGCTGAATGTGAAATTGCCGGATATTCAGAAAAATGATATTGTATTGTTCGGTTCTTTTTTCTCTATCACTGCTCCGGTGAGAAAAAACCTGGTGAAATTGCTGAATCATGCCCGGCAAAGGGAAGCCATTATCTTGTATGATCCTAATTTTCGCAAGTCACATCTTGATGACCTGCCGGAAACACAACCTTTTATCCTTGAAAATATAAGGATGGCTGATATTGTCAGAGGTTCTGATGAGGATTTCAAGTGTATTTTTAATGCTGAAAATGTTGGAGAGGCATACAACTATATTAAAAAGGAATGTAATAATCTTGTTTATACTGCCAGCAGCACTGCAGTTTATCTGAGAACACCTGAAAATCAAATTGAAAAAGAGATTCAACAAATTCAACCCGTGAGTACCATCGGGGCAGGTGATAATTTTAATGCCGGACTTATTTATGGATTTCTAAAGGAAAATGTCACCCGGGAACAGTTAATCTCCGGCAGTACTGAAATACGTTGGAATAAGATCCTGGATTATGCTGTTGTTTTTTCCCGGGAGGTATGCCTGACCTATGAAAATTATATACCACTTGAATTTGCTAAGAATTTCAAGACATGATCATATCTCTTTTGTAGATCTAAAAAAATAAAAATTAATTGATTAAAACTGGTTTCATGTGTTATCTTTGCAGTTATTTTTTAAAAAAATTAATAAACTGCTCTTAAAGCATGAATATTGAAACAATTATCAAGCCTGAGGTTCGCAGGGCGCTGAAAGAATTATACCAGGCCGATGTTAATGAGGATAATCTGCAATTACAAAAAACGCGTCGTGAATTCAAAGGCGATATTACCATAGTTGTTTTTCCACTGGTTAAGTATTCAAAACGTCCTCCGGAGCAAACAGCTGAAGAATTAGGAACTTTTCTTTTAGAAGCGCTGGAAGATGTTAGTGAATTCAACGTGATCAAAGGATTTCTGAACCTGGTTATCAGTCCGCAATTCTGGTTGCAGTACATTCGTGAAATAGGCAAAACGGGCCGGTTGTTTGAAGAAGATTACCAGTTAGATCAGAAAGAGGTAATGATTGAATATTCGTCTCCCAACACCAATAAACCACTTCATCTTGGTCATATACGCAACAACCTTATTGGTTATTCACTTTCAAAGATAATTGAAGCCTCCGGAAGAAAGGTGATCAAGGTAAACCTGGTGAACGACCGGGGTATCCATATCTGTAAATCCATGCTTGCCTGGCAGAAATGGGGAAATGGAGAAACTCCTGAATCCTCAGGAAAAAAGGGAGACCACCTCGTGGGAGATTATTATGTGAAGTTTGATCAGGAGTTTAAGAAGCAGATCAGTTCACTTGTAGCCGAAGGCATGTCGACAGATGAAGCGAGCCGTAAGGCCCCCCTGATACTCGAAGCGCAGGAGATGCTCAGAAAATGGGAAGCAGGAGACCCGGTTACAGTGGATTTATGGGAAACAATGAACGGATGGGTTTATAAAGGATTCGATGAAACTTACAACCGTTTGGGCGTTTCGTTTGATAAGATCTATTATGAATCTCAAACCTACAAACAGGGTAAATCAATTGTGCTGAAAGGGCTTGAAGATGGTGTTCTTTATCGTCGTGAAGATAATTCAGTATGGGCCAATCTCAATGATGAAGGCCTGGATGAAAAACTCCTGTTGCGATCCGATGGTACTTCTGTATATATGACCCAGGATATTGGTACTGCTGCACAGCGATTTAATGAATATGATATCGATGAGATTATCTATGTGGTTGGTAATGAGCAAAATTATCATTTTCAGGTACTGTCAATCGTTATGGATAAACTGGGATTCCCCTGGGCCGAAAACCTGCACCATCTTTCCTATGGAATGGTTGAACTGCCCGAAGGCAAGATGAAATCCCGCGAAGGAACAGTTGTTGATGCTGATGATCTGATCGATGAGATGATCTCAACAGCCAGGGATATGTCTGATGAACTTGGCAAGCTGGATGGATATTCTTATGAAGAAAAGGAACAGATATACCGGATCATTGGACTGGGTGC
>DASQZP010000401.1:0-2479 GCA_035638655.1 Bacteroidales bacterium | reverse complement strand
TGTTTGGGCTTTTACGTCAACTATTGATGGACGATTGAGGGATTTATCCGGCTCTGAAGTCATCGTAAATGAAAAGAAGGGTTACACGACCACTCATAGATTATATTGCTCTACGAGTGAGGACATAACGGAATTAGATGTAATCTATGACGTTGCGGACGACTTATATTATGAAGCTGAAGTAATCAGAAACCCGATGCACTTGAATGACCACTTAGAAATAGATTTACAATTTCACAGAGACAAACAGAGTAGTTATGGTTAATGAAAACAAATATGATATTCTTTTCCAAAAGTATGCAGGTAATAATAAACTTGATTGGATGTTATTGAAAGCTCAGGTAAAAGCAGAAAGTAACTTTGATGTTAATGCTATATCTCCAGTTGGTGCGGTGGGTTTAGCTCAGTTTATGCCGCAGACTTGGAAAGAGTTTGGCGAAGGGCATCCTTACGATGCAGAACAATCAATTAAGGCACAAGCTAAATATATGAGGTGGTTATTTGACTACCTTATTAAGCTACTCTACCATAAAAAGGATTTAATCGATTGGGCTTTAGCTTCTTATAATTGGGGAATCGGGAACGTTCGGAAATTAGCACTTGATGTAAATGGTAATTTTGAAGAGTCGTATAAAAAGTTACCTATTGAAACTCAAAAGTATGTAAAGAGAATTAGAAAGTATTATTACGATTATAACCACGCTGAATTTTTGCAACAAAAAAAAAGGTAATTAGAATGGAAAACAAGAAAGTCGAATTGATACAGAAAGTAAATGCGGTCGCTAACGGCAATGTTTTTGGAACAAAAGAAATTGACGAAGTGGTCGATTTAGCTTATGAAGTTTGCGAAGAAATTGAAGCAACCAAAGAAGGTGAGCCATTATCTGTTATTGATCTACTTGGTGAGTTGGGTATGCCATTAGTTAAAGCGGTTTCCGGTGTTAAAGGTGTTTCTGCGGAAGCTGCCGACTTGAAAGATGAAGAGGTTCTAGCCTCGGTTAATCGTGGTGATAACTTCCAACTTGGTGATAATGCTTTGAAGTATAAGCAAGCTGTGAAGCTTTTGTTATTCGGTGTTCAATCGGTATTTGTATTCAAAAGCTAATGAGTGAGAAACAAAAGCATAGTGTAAAATGGTGGTTAAAGACAGTTGGTGAAGCTGCTTTATGGACTGCCGGTTATTACGGGACGGAATTACTCCAGTTATTCCCTGAGCATACAATAGCAAACCAGATCGCTTTACCGGTTGGTTTTGCGCTTGGATTTTTAGTACGTAAAGCAATCGGTGTAAAAAACGAATATCAAAAGACACCGGAACAACTTCCAGGTGGGGTTGAAAAAAGTTTAGATTTGGTGCCAAATAAAATTACTGGGATTAAGGGTTCTAAAAAATAGGGATATTCTAATATGACTGAACACCCAAAAAAAATAATAAATATAACTTTAACCACATTCCATATTTGGGTTGCTTCGATACTTATTGTGTTGACTTTAGCCGGTACTCTGTTCGGTGCAATCTTTACAATAAAGGATGCTTATGATCAGGTTAATCAAAACAAAAAAATAATAGTTAATCACGAAGAGAGGATACACAAAGTTGAAAAGGTGGTTAATGAGTTTGATACTTCTATTGAATCTATAAAGGGATTAAAAAAAGAATTAGGTGCATTCAGAGAAGAATTAAGATTATCAAGAGAAGAATTTACAAAGCTTTATCGTGATTTTGACTTAAGGAAAAAATAATGGCTAAATCTAAATGGAATGATAAAGCAGTTTTGCAGATGGTTAAGCAGCGAGTTAATAAACGGCTTGAATTAGTTGGTGAGTTTGTTGTGGATAGAGCAATATTCAACATTAGCGGTCATGCTGGAAAAGATTTACAAGCTGTTGATACTGGTCGGTTAATGGATTCTATAACTTATGCTACTAACGGTTATCTAAGCAAAGTTAGAAGCAAGGCATTGGCTGGTGACGGGGTATCTAAACCACAAGAAGATTTAACCGTGAAAATAGGCAGTAATGTAGAGTATGCACCTTATATCGAAATTGGAACTTCTAAAATAACGTCAAGACCTTTTTTAAGAACTGCACTAAACGAGAATATACCAGAGATTAAACAAATACTCGGTGCGAAATGATAGATGAATTAAGACCGGCTATATACACAAAGGGGAGCGGGATAACCGGCTTAAGCGGCGGTTTCTTTTACGTTGAAGCTCCGCAAAGTGTTACTGATAATTACTCGGTCTTTTCGGTAGTTACAAATACGAATACAAGAGACACGGCAACAAAGTTTGAGAAGGTTTTTTTACAGATAAATGTTTATTCGTTAAGTGCTTTAACTTGTGAGACGTTATTGGAGAGAATGAAAGATGAATTTGACGACAGTGAAGCGGAATTTAGTTTAACAAGTTATCACTTGATAAGAATTGAAAGAAACTTTGTAAGAGGATTATTCAAGCCTGATGAATTTTATCAA
>DASQZP010000400.1:0-7764 GCA_035638655.1 Bacteroidales bacterium | reverse complement strand
CGAATCACAACCGGGGCAATTCATCAGATAAGTAAGGTACTAATAAGGGATGCAATTGATACAAAATAGATGTTTACTATTAAGTCATAACCCATATTTATATTTTCCCGCAGAGGACACAAAATGAAGGCCAGTTAAAGTGATACTGGTAAAAAAACTACATCTGAATTGAAAATTTTACTAAAAGATGAAAAATATTCGAAAAGTCATAATCCTGTTGCTAGTCGCAATGAATTTTATTGATGCCTCAGCTCAGCAAAAATCGATTCTCAGAGGCAGGATTATCGATAAAAATGACCAAACGACCATTATCGGAGCAAATGTTATCGAATATGATAAAGATAACCGCGTAGTAAATGGTACTACTTCAAATATCAATGGTGATTTTGTATTGCAAATGAAAGATCCTTCGCATGTGGTTAAAATCAGTGTGATCGGTTACGAAACCCAGGAAATAAAACCAAACTTTAGCAAACCAATGGTCATTGAAATGGCCACTTCAACAGTTAAGGTAGGTGAAGTTACAGTTACTGCACAAGCAAAATCCAATACAGGTCTGACCAACTTAGACGACAGGGATAATGCCTCTTCCACTGTAAAAGTCAATCTTGCTGAAATGAAAGATGCTGGCGTAGTTTCAGCCGCAGACGCCTTACAGGGTAAGGTAGCCGGACTTGATATCATCAGTGCTTCCGGAGATCCCGGTTCTGGTTCTCAGTTAGTAATCAGAGGATTGAGTTCCATTGGTAACAGTAAACCCCTTATCGTTATTGATGGTGTTCCCCAGTTCAGGGTGTCTAATGATGTAAACCTGGCTGGTGCCAATACACAGGACATCAGTAACATGATTAATATTGCCATTCAGGATATCAAGTCGATTGAAGTGCTTAAAGATGCTGCTTCAACAGCCATTTACGGTTCCAGGGGAGCTGACGGAGTACTGCTTATTGAAACCAATAAAGGAAGACTTGGAAAAGTCGAATTTGATTATCAGTATAAAAACAGTTTGAACATACAGCCGCCAGCCATTCCAATGTTGAATGGTGATGAATATATTATGCTGCAGCTTGAGGAATGGCATAACAGTTTGGGCGTATTTGATCTACCCCCTGAAATTGCATATAATCGTGATTATGTAGATTTTTATAATTACTCTGCCAATACTGACTGGCTGGGGGCAGTTACCCAGAACGGTATTACAAATGATCACTACTTCAAAGTCTCAGGAGGTGGTGAAAAAACCCGCTACTATACTTCATTCAGCTATGTGAATGAAGAAGGAACAACTATTAACACCGGATCAAAAAGGTTTGGCACCCGTGTAAACCTGGATTATTATCTTTCCCGAAAATTTTTGTTTTCTGTGCAGTTTAACTATACCAACAACCAGATTGACGGAAACATGGAAATTGACAAAGGATGGGGAGACGGAAGCACACGGAATGTAAGGGAAATGGCCTATTTAAAGGCACCCAATATGAGCATTTGGCAATATGATGCCAATGGCAATCCAACCGGAGAATATTTCAATCCCATCAACAATTACCAGGGCAGTGGAAATATCTATTTTAACCCGGTGGCGATAGCCCGGCTGGGTAAAAAGGACCAGGTAATCAATGATCTCGAAAATACCTTCAGGGTGCGCTATAATATTTTGGATTGGTTGATTTTCAGGGAAACTGTTACTTTCCAGTACAACGGAAATAAATCCAATAATTTTCTTCCTTACAATGCACTGGGAACCGACTGGCTGGCATGGACAGTTAATAAAGCAGAAGAGGGTAATAGCAACAATACCCGGATCAGAACTGAAACCCAGTTTTCTTTTGATGCTCCATTTACCAACAAGGACCACGTTTTGTCGGGAGCCACATCCTGGATTACTGAGCAATCGACTGGTGAGTGGATGAACCTGCAAAGTAACAAAATTCCGAGTACCGATATCCAGGATCCCGCAATTGGTGGTCAGATAAACTGGATAGGTAACGCATCCAGTGTTACACGTAATCTTGGAGGGCTGATCAACCTGAATTACAAATACAAAGACAGGTATATGTTACAAACAAATTTGCGTGCAGATGCTTTTTCAGGTTTTGGCTCCAATTATCGTTGGGGATTATTTAAAGGCATTTCCCTGGGATGGCGTTTTTCAGAAGAACCCTGGATGCAACGCTTCACGTGGTTAGGAGATAGCAAGATTCGCGCCAGCTGGGGTGTGTCCGGCCGTCAACCAGGCGACCCATATGCCCGTTTTGCCACATACAACACTACAGGAGCCGGAGGTTACCTGATTAACCCGGCAGTTGTTCCTACACAGGTACAGCTAAACAACCTGCAATGGGAATCTACTACCCAGTATGACCTGGGAATGGAATTAAATTTATTCGATGACAGGTTATATTTAGAAACAGATCTTTATGATAAAATTACCAGTAATTTGCTTTTCAAGGATTATAATGTCCCCACCTCTTCGGGTTATAACCAGTTAAAATACCTGAACGGAGGGGAATTGAACAACTATGGCTGGGAGGTAATGTTTGATTACAAAATCGTACGTAACAACGATTGGCTCTGGTCCGTTAATTTCAATGCTTCACAAAATGTGAATTCATTTACAAAGCTTCCTGATAATTTCAACACAGAAAAATCCACATCCATTGGAAATGGGGAATATCCCAAGAAGGTGGTAGTCGGGGAACCCATCGGATCCTTCTTTGGCTTCCGGTATCTGGGTGTTTATTCAACTGATGAAGACGCCCTGGCTCGTGATGCTGAGGGCGCATTGATCATGGACGCACAAGGTAATCCAATGCCTATAACTTACCAGGGAACTTATCCATTCAAAGGGGGTGATGCCAAATACGCGGATATTAATCATGATGGTAAGATAGATCTGAATGATGTGGTTTATATAGGGGACTCCAACCCTAATTTTATTGGCGGTTTTGGTAGTTCTCTCAGGTATAAAAACTTTACATTCTCCTTTTCTTTCTATTACCGTCTTGGATTTGATATTATCAACCAGGTAGCCCTGGATACTGAAGGTATGACTAATAAGAACAATCAGAGTAAGGCTGTGCTCAGTCGCTGGCGTGTTGAAGGACAGAACGAACCGGGTATGTTGCCCCGTGCTTTTATGAACCACCCGGCTAATAACCTCGGTTCTGACCGATATGTTGAAAGAGGGGATTTTGTCCGTCTGAACAATATTAAGCTGGGCTACAGGTTTAATGACAGGGTCTGTGAAAAACTTCATGTAAGAAACCTGGCTTTGTCTGCCAGCGCCAGAAAGCTGTTTACCTTTACCAACTATTCCGGACAGGATCCGGAGGTAGGACAGAATGCGGCTGATCCTTTCTGGATAGGTGTTGACAAGGCAAATACACCTCCACCGCAAGTTTTAACCTTTAGTCTATCAGTTGGATTTTAATTATGTTTAAAAAAATTTTAACAATGAAACTAAAACTGAGAATCATATTAATAATAGCAGTCCTTCTATCGCAGGTTTCCTGCACAAAATGGATGGATCTGCAGCCACCCCAGGGTCTTATCAGGGAAGAGTTCTGGCATAGCAAAGAAGATGTTGAAACCGTACTAATGGGAGCATATGATACATTCCGGGGGTTGAACGGTAATTTGTTTAAATACGGAGAGATGAGGGCTGACATGGTAACCTGGGACGTGAACCTGTCACAGGATGAGCGTAAAATTATGGAAGGGAATATTTATTCCGATAATAGTATGTGTGGCTGGTCCGGTTTCTACCAGGTGATTAATTATTGCAACGAGGTAATTACAAACGCCCCAAAGGTTCAGAAAGAAGATGATACATTTACAGAATATCAATTACAGGGCTACCTTTCTGAAGCTTATTTTCTCAGAAGCATGGCCTATTTTTATCTGGTACGCATTTTTAAAGATGTACCTTATATTACCCAGCCAACAGAAACAGATGATGCCAATTTTTATCCTGAAAAAACAAACGGCGATACCATTCTTAATCGTGTTGAAAAAGACCTGGAAGAACATTATCAATATGCCACAGTAAATGGCTATCTCACGATAGCAGAAAACAAGGGTCGTGCTACCAAAGCCTCAATAGATGCTTTAATAGCTGATATAGCACTCTGGCAATTTGATTATGAAAAAGTAATTAAACGAGTAGAAAATATTGAACGTTCAGTGAAGTATGTTTTATTGAAAAGCGGGCGATGGTTTGATCTATTCTATCCTGGTAATTCGAAAGAAAGTATTTTCGAATTTCAGTTTAATGATGCCTTAAACCAGGGTAATGGTTTATTTGGTCTTACCCAGCAAAATGCGCATAATTATGTTCCCAGTGAAACTGCAGTAAATATGTTCAGCAGACTAACGGCTAAAGGCGGTGAAATATACAGGGGGGAAGATGCCTCTATCGCCATGATTACAAAAGGAGAATATATCATTTGGAAATATATAGGTATGAGACCGGATGGCGAATCTGTCAGGCCTTCCACAATACAGAACAGCGCCAACTGGATAGTCTATCGATATGCTGGTGTACTCCTGATGAAAGCAGAAGCTTTATCTCAGTTGGGACGTTACAGTGAAGCACTATCTATAATAAACGAGATTCGTGATCGCGCTGATGTTCCCGCGTTAAACATTCCTAATTCGGCAACAGCTTATGAAGATGCAATATTGCATGAACGCGCCCTTGAACTTTCTTTCGAAGGAAAAAGGTGGTTTGATCTGCTGCGCATGGGACGAAGAAACAACTATAGCCGGAAAGCACAGCTGATCCAAATTCTGGTTTCCAATGTACCGTCTACACAAAAAAGGATCCTGGCAACCAAACTTACCAACCCGCTTGGCTGGTATCTACCCATTGCAAAATCAGAGATGGAACGTAATAAAAACCTGGTTCAAAATCCATACTATAATAATTTTTAGAAAATGAGAAATTATGCAATCATAACAATTCTCCTGATCCTCACTGCTTTTACTCAATCCTGTAAGAAAAAGGAAGTTGTGGCAAATTTTGAGGACATGGATCAGTTAACAATTTACAATTATATTGTTGACAGTTCAGATAAATATTCCAGCTTTTTACAGATCCTTGAGCATGCAGGAATTGATAAAACGCTGAGTGCTTACAATCCGGATGCAAATGGATATACCCTTTTTCTTCCCGATAATAAAGCAATTGATGAGTTTATCAGTCAAAATGCCCGGTTCAGTTCACTGCAAGATATGTTTAAGGATACTGCATATACTACTGCCTTAGCAAAATATCATGTTGTCAATCAAGCCCTCATTACAGACAACTTTCCTTTTGGAGCGTTACCAGCTCTAACATTATCCGGAGATCAGCTTACCGTTGGGTTTGTTTCAGAGCCGGATACATCATACTATAATATTAATAACCAGGCTCCGGTTATTAAGCCTAATATTGAAGTATCCAACGGTATTATTCACCTGATCAGTAAGGTACTGACACCTATTACTTATACATCTTATGAATGGTTATCCAATCATTCAGAATATTCAATTTTTAAAGCAGCAGTTGATGCTACCGGTTTTGAAAATGTCATTGATCTCAATATAAAAAATGAAGAGAATACTGCAAATCCTTTTACTTTGGTGATGGAAGCTGATTCAGTATTTAAAAAGGTTGGTATCAACAGTCTTGATGACCTGATAGCCAGAGTGAGTCCGGATGATCATAATTTTAATGATCCCACCAATCCGCTCTATAACTTTGTTGGATATCACATGCTGAAAGGAGTATATTATCTGGATAATTTTGTTGATAATGCTACAAACTACTCGACCTATTCGGATATTCCCCTGAATATAAACGGTACAGGATTAGATATCTATATAAATAAAGGGAAACAAACCTTTGATACAATAATTCAAAACGGTGACACAACTAAAATAGACTATATACTTTTTGCTTACGATGAAAGTAATGTGAACACACAGAGTGGTGTTATACATTTCATTAACAGGGTAATGCAACAACAACAACCATCAAGAGCCCAACAAACTTATGAATTTGGAAGGGAACCCATGTTCCAGGAATTCAGTCAGACACCAGCCTCATATCTGGTTGAAGATTCAACGGGACTGAATTATATCCACTATTCAGGTACAGATCTTTTTTATGTTAAAGAAGCAGATGGAGCTACCAATGCGTGGAGTACAGATTATCTTCTAATGGATGGTGATTTCAGCATATCCTATACTATTCCTGAAATTGTCCAGGGCAACTACACTGTTAGTATTAATGCTGATGCTTTTAATACAAGTAATGCGGTGATAGAAGTATATGTTGACGGGAATAAGGTAGGTGGCCTGGTAGATTTGACCTCAGGGGGAAGTGCAGATAACCCGTTTTTGGAAATTGAACTTGGAGATGTTGACTTTATAAAATATTCAAAACACACAGTTGAAGTGAGATCTCTGATTCCCGGTCGATTTTTATGGGATTTTATTAGATTCGAACCAAAATAAAATTATTTAAAAATGAAATATAGAGCTGGCATACTTGGAATACTGATTGCCCTGTTAATAACAACAGGTTGTAAAAAAGAATGGGATCAGTATTATGATTCAAATCCTCCTACAGTAGACGAAAATGTTTGGAACGCGATTAAACAGGATCCCGAATTGTCTAATTTCGTGAAATATATGGAACAAAAGCAATTCGATACTTTGTTCGCTTACAACAACACTTACACCTTATTTATACCTGTTAATGAAAGCTTTACAGGTCTTACTGATGCAGATTCAATTACTGCATCGGTACTCGATTATCATATTTCGCAAAGTCTGATTCAGTCGAACAGTATCAAAGGGAACACAAAAATACAAACCCTTTCCGATAAGTTTGCCTTACTTCAAAACGATGCCAATAAATTACAGTTTGACGGTATAGATCTAAAAGATGAAAGTCAACTATACAAAAACGGGAAATTTTATAAAATGACCAGCGTTGGATTCCCGTTGCCTAATATTTATGAATATTATGCAGTGCATAATCCTGTTTTTAAAAAATATGTAGACAGTCAGGATTCCATCATCGTTGACAAAGAACGAAGCCGCCCGATAGGATTTGATGAAAACGGGAATACCATTTATGATACTGTACCCATCATTTATAATAAGTTTGAGTCCGAATATTTCCCTATCAGAGAAGAGTTCAGACACAAATCAGCAACTGTTGTATTCCCAAATGCAGATAATTACAACAATGCACTTACACAAATGGCCCAGGCATTGGGAAGTGTTTATAAAGATTATAAAGATATTCCCCTGGACTGGCAAAATGAAAAATTAATTCCCTATCTGCTTGAGCATGGCGTTTTCGAGAACATGGTTGAACGTTCGGTATTTCTTACTCCTACCCGTGGAGATACCGTAAAGATGAAAAACATCCTCGGTGACAGTGTGGTTATTGATTATGTGCCGGGGCAAAAAGTATTGTGTAGTAATGGATATGTTTATGACTATTCAGATTTTGAAGTGCCTGATACACTATGGTCCAGCTCGGTCCCGTTTGAAGGAGAATCACTGGTATATCAAACAGGTATTAATAAATTTGGATGGAGAGACGGTGTTAAGGTTTCCAGTTCCACATCTGTTAAACCCACTGCTCAAAAAGTTATTAATGCTTCTAATGATTCGGTTCTCAGTGTACTATTCCCTCTTAAATATACAGGTACATTTTCACTGGAATTTACAGTCAAAGATTTGTTCCCCCGGAAATATCTGATGAAG
>DASQZP010000399.1:0-4089 GCA_035638655.1 Bacteroidales bacterium | reverse complement strand
ACTGTCTCTTAATGCTTCCTCTACAGCAGCTGTAATATTTACAAGTTCTCTCCGTTTTGGTATTTCAAACCACAATTCTTTTCTGTATGATTTCATATGCGTTGAGATTTTTAGTGTCTGTTCATAATATCCGATACCTGCGTTATTGCAAAAATTTTAACTCCTCATTTACATTAGTATACTGCGGATTAAAACTTTTGCACGCCTTCTTCCCGAACATTATGATCCAGACACTTGAGTTTATTGACAGATACATTTTAATTTACAAAAAAAAAGGGATATTCTTTCTTATGAAAATTTAATTTAATGCTATAAATCGTCAGATGATTTTGAGAGATTTCTTTATATTTTCAATTCTTTCATCCAATTCATTACTTACTCTTTCAAAATCTTTCTTATTTTTCAGGTCTCCTATAACACCGAAATAAAATTTTATTTTTGGTTCAGTTCCGGAAGGTCTCACTGAAATTTTGGAACCATCCTTAAGTACGAACTGCAATACATTGGAAGGGGGCAGGTTAATATCATATCGAAGCTGACTGACCATATCGACTGTCTGCTGCTTTTGATAGTCATGTATCAGCATTACATCAGAATTATTTATACTTTCAGGCGGGGTGTTTCTGAAATTTTCCATCATGCTTCGGATTTCCTCAGCCCCTTCTTTTCCCTGACGTGTTATAGACATTAGAGATTCTTTGTAATAGCCGTATTTTATATAAAGATCGATAAGAATGTTGTATAGAGTTTTGCCCTGATCTCTGGCCCATGCAGCTGTTTCGGCAATCAAAGCACATGACATGACCGCATCTTTGTCTCTTACAAAATCTCCTGCAAGATACCCATAGCTTTCTTCAGCTCCTGCAATAAATGTTTTTGATCCATCATTGCGCTTCATAATATCGGCTATATATTTGAATCCTGTAAGTACATCATAAACCCTTATTTTATATTCATCAGCTATTTGTGATAACATTTCTGTGGTTACAATGGTTTTTACAATGTATTCATTGCCGGAGAGTTTGTTATTTGCCTGCCACTGAGATATAAGATAATTAATAAGCAACACACCTGTTTGGTTACCATTCAGTAATACAAGCTCTCCTGCCGGGTTTTTAACTGCTATGCCTACTCTGTCGGCATCCGGATCAGTACCCATTACAATATCCGCATCAATTTCTTTTGCCTTATCAAGAGCCATTGCCAGTGCAGCTGGTTCTTCAGGATTAGGCGATTTTACTGTGGGAAAATTACCGTCAGAAGCATTCTGTTCTTCAATGGTATGGATATTAGTGAATCCAAGCTTTTTGAGAGCCATAGGGACAAGATCAACACCAGAACCATGTATTGGTGTATAGACAATTTTCATGTCATGGTTACGACTGATCATTTCAGAAGATAATGAAAGAGATTTTATTTTATCAGTATAAATCTCATCTACTTCATTTCCAACAGCCTGTATTTCTGCCTGTGCTCCTTCGAATTTTACCTCCTCAATTTCTTTTATTTGCTGTACTTCCTGAATAATTTGTTTGTCATGCGGAGCAATGATCTGGCCACCATCGTCCCAGTATACCTTATAGCCGTTGTATTCTTTCGGGTTGTGTGAAGCAGTGATGACTATGCCACCCTGACAGCCAAAATGCCGTATTGCAAATGAAAGTTCAGGAGTAGGTCTCAGACTGTCAAACAAGTAAACCTTAATGTTGTTAGCCGCGAATATTTTAGCAGAAGTTTCGGCAAAAAGGCGGCTGTTGTTTCTGCTGTCGTGAGCGATGGCAACTTTAATCTGTTCCAGGCTGCTGAATTCCTTCAGCATATAATTACATAAACCCTGGGTTGCCATACCTACAGTATATCGGTTCATGCGGTTTGTTCCAACCCCCATGAGTCCGCGCAATCCTCCTGTTCCAAATTCAAGGTCACGGTAAAAAGATTCAACCAGTTCCTTTTCATTATGATCATACAGTTCTTTAACCTGTGCTCTTGTATCAGAATCAAAACTACCCTGCATCCATTCCTCAGCTTTGGCTTTAACAGTGCTTAACAAGTCTTTGTTGTCCATATTTTTATTTTTGTTAGGTTTATTATTTGGAGTTTATTTCTTTAACAGGATTTAAACAAATCATGTTTTCTAGTAAGAAACAACTAACATTTCAATTATGTTTGAGAGGCCAGTATTTCGGTCATGCATTTTTTTAGACTGATTTTCCAGTGAGGAATATCGAAACCGAAGTTCTTACGGAACTTTTCTTTGTTCAATACACTATAATGTGGTCTGGGGGCAGGTACAGGAAATTCAGAGGAATCAACGGGAGATATTTTACATGTATAACCAGCTTGTTGCATTATTTCAAAGGCAAAATCATACCAGCTGGCTACACCTTCATTGGAAAAGTGATAAATCCCCGAAACGTCTTTCTGCTGATTTTTATCGCAAAATTCAATGACTGCAAGTATGGCTGTTGCAAGATCACCAGCAAAAGTGGGCGAACCAATCTGATCAGCAACCACATTGATTTTATCCCGTTCACTACCCAAACGTAACATGGTTTTTACAAAATTGTTACCATGGGCTGAATACAACCATGAAGTACGGATAACAAATGCTCCCGGGACCTTTAGAGCTTTTTTTTCCCCTGCCTCTTTAGTGATCCCGTATACCGAACGCGGTCCGGCCGGAAAGTCTTCTTTATATGGCATGTAACCAGTACCACTAAAAACATAGTCAGTGGAAATATGTATGAGTCGTGCATTATTTTTTACGGATGCATCGGCTAGATTAGCAACTGCTTTAATGTTCACCTTTTCAGCGTTTGCTCTGTCCTCTTCAGCTTTATCAACAGCGGTATAAGCTGCGCAATTGATGATCCAGGAAAGTTCTTTATCAGAGACAAATCGGTCAACCTGGCTGGCGTTTGTAATATCCAGTGTATCTACGTCGTGAAACAGAAAACTGTATTCAGGATGGGATGGTGCCAGTTTTTGTATCTCTCTTCCAAGCTGTCCGTTTGATCCCGTTACCAGTATTCTTTTCTTTATTGATGCCATGATTTTTTTTATTGTAATGTTTAATTGGTCTTCAACCATCTGACGACAGAACAGGGAGGTAAATTTATAACATATACAGGGCTGTGAAATGTACAAGTTAGAAACTGAAATTTGTTTCTGCCTCGTTTGCAACAGGGTTCTGTTTATCTTTTCCCGAGACAATTGCTTTGGTTGGCTCTATCTGCCAGTCAATCTTCAGATCAGCATCATTATAAATAATACCTCTCTCTAATTCGGGAGCATAAAGATTATCACATTTGTACATCACTACTGCAGTTTCGCTTAGTACTGAAAATCCGTGCGCAAACCCCTGGGGGATTAATAATTGTTTTTTATTCTCTTCAGAAAGTTCAATACCAAACCATTGTAAAAAGGTAGGGGAACCCTTACGGATATCAACAGCAACATCAAAAATGGTTCCCTGTAAAACCCTTACCAGTTTTGTTTGTGCCTTTGGATTAAGCTGATAATGGAGTCCTCTGATTACACCATATGAACTCTTTGACTGATTATCCTGAACAAAGGTAATATCAATGCCCTGATCGCTGAATTTTTGCTGGTTGTAACTTTCAAAAAAATACCCCCTGTCATCAGCAAATATGCGGGGCTCAATGATTTTTAGTCCGGGAAGTATTGTCTGTTCAATGTTCACAATTATTCAGTTTAAAAGGTAAATATTTTTTCATTTGCAAGTTTCAGCAGGTATTCCCCATACTGATTTTTGTTCAGTTCTTCAGCCAGTTTAATCAGTTGCTCCTTACTGATAAATCCTCTCTTGTAAGCAATCTCCTCCACACAGGATACTTTGAGGCCCTGTCTTTGCTCAATTGTATGAATGAAGTTGGAAGCTTGCAAAAGACTTTCATGAGTACCGGTGTCCAGCCAGGCAATACCTCTTCCCATGAGTTTGACGTTTAGTCGTTCTTCGTTAAGATACAGTCTGTTAAGATCTGTGATTTCAAGTTCCCCTCTGGCCGATGGTTTAAGTGATTTGGCTTTTTGAACAACGTCGTTGCTATAAAAATAAAGACCTGTCAC
>DASQZP010000398.1:0-6886 GCA_035638655.1 Bacteroidales bacterium | reverse complement strand
CTTTGGGGTAAATTGCCTGACAAACTGGAACCCGGTACTCCGGCTTTGCTCAATATCATTGCATTTGCTAAAGCTTTACTCATTGTGCAACAGTCTGGATATGGGTTATTTACTGGTATAAACGGGGAAGAAAGAACAGGGAAGCAAATATTGGAAGATGATGAACTCAACGGGTTTCATGGAAAAGAATTGCTGCAAAAACTCAGGGAAATGCATTTGGGTGGCCACTTAGCAGTGCCTGTAACTGGCGGGAGAAGAAATTTTGTAAATCTGGATAACAGTGCCAGTACTCCGACTTTTATACCTGTATGGGAGGCATTTCGTCAGGCACTGCATCAGTCAGCTGCTACACATACTCAGATAATCAATGAAACAAGGAAAATCTGTTCTGAATTTCTGAATGCTCCTTTGGCAGAGTATGATCTGCTTTTCACTTCAAATACCACAGAGTCAGTTAACCTGGTTGCGGAAAGCATGTCAAAAGACCTGTCTGCATCATCTGAGCCGGTTATTCTGAGTTCATATATGGAACACTCTTCCAACGATCTGCCCTGGCGGAGGCTTCCCGGTCATACTTTGATCAGGCTGCAGGAAAACGAAGATGGTTTTCTGGATCTGAATGAACTGGAAACCTTGCTCCAATGGTATAACGGCAGGGGCTGTGCTGGTAATAAACGTATTAAACTGGTTTCAGTTACCGGTGCTTCCAACGTGTTGGGTTCATGCATTAATATTGAAGAAGTAAGTCGAATCGTTCATCGTCTTGGAGCCAGGTTACTGATTGATGCTGCCCAGCTTGTATCACACCGGAAAATAGATGTTGCCAAATGGGGAATCGATTATCTTGTGCTTTCGGCCCATAAAGCATATGCCCCATTTGGAAGCGGTATGCTCGTGGCCATCAAAGGGGCACTTAATTTTACTGAAGAAGAAATGCTAACGATCCGTTCCTCTGGAGAGGAAAATGCAGCCGGTATCGCTGCCATGGGGAAAGCCCTGTTATTTCTGCAGCGTATTGGTATGGATAAGATTGAAGCTGAGGAAAAAGAATTGACACGCTATGCGCTTAATGAATTATCTGTCATACCTGGCCTCAGAATATTTGGTGTTCAAAATGCAGATTCTGCTGGTTTTGAAAATAAAATAGGTGTGATCCCGGTCATTATGAAACAAATGATGTCTGATAAACTTGCAAAAGCCCTGGCTGAACAAGGTGGTATCGGAGTGCGTTTCGGATGTCATTGTGCGCATATGATAGTTAAGCGATTGCTGAATGTCGGGCCTGTACTTGAACGGTTTCAGCAATTGATTCTCACTCTTTTTCCGAAAGTTCAATTACCCGGTCTTTTGAGGATAAGCCTGGGTATTGAAAATACAAAAGAGGATATTGATGTGCTTATTTCAGTGCTGAGGGAGATTGGAAACAATCATGGGACTGGAAGGAATGAGGAATTTATTCATGATGACAAAGGAAAAAATCATCTATCGGAAAAGAAAATTAAAAATCGAATAAATGAATTTGTGAGATCGAGGGTACAAATGGTTTATTCTGATTAGTAATTTTACTATATTGATCTGGATAATAAGTTGAAAGCAACGGGGAGGGAGAAAATATTTTTTTTAATAAAAATGATTTCAGAATATTAATCAGGTTCTGATATAAAATGACAAAATTAAAGAACAAACCTGTTCACTTGAAAGCAGGGCTTTATGCATCGCTTGTGTTCGCATTTCTTACTGCCATTACCCTGACTTTTGCCATGATCGCAATTCCTCCTTCTGGTCCATACTGTCCGGCTAATTGTATGAATTATCCTTTTAGTGAATTGCTGGATTATTATCCGCGAGATTATTACTGGATGTATCTGGCTGTTTTTCAGTTTGTGGCTTTTGTGTTTTTCGTCGTTTCCATTCACTTTTCTGCACCTGAGGAAAGAAAAATATTCAGTTTCACAGGTGTTGCCTTTGCTGTTATAGCAGCTGCGTTATTAATGGCTGATTTATTTGTTCAGTTTACTGTTGTTCCGGTAAGTGTCATGAAAGGTGAGACAGAGGGGATAGCCCTGCTCACCCAATATAATGGTCATGGTATTTTTATTGCCCTCGAAGAGCTGGGTTACTGGATGATGAGCCTGAGTTTTCTTTGCTTTTCCCCGGTTTTTATCGGCAAAGACAGAATGAATCGCTTCATTCGTTTGCTTTTTGTCATCCAGTTTGTACTGATGTGGTTTTTTTTCCTGTATTATATTATTAAATATGGTATAGAACTTGAGTACCGTTTTGAAGTCGCAGCTATAACTATTAACTGGTTAACAGCCATAGTTGCCGGTGTCATAATTGGTATTCGTTATATCCATATGTTGAAGATTATACGACATAAAAACCAAAATCTAAAACTATGAGTAAGCGTAAGAAAAAGATGAAACGTGACCCGTTGATTGCAGGGTTTTTATCACTGATTATTCCCGGGTTGTTCATGATATTTCGTCACTTTGGAGTATTTCCTTCTGGATATGGGCAATTGCAGATGCATATGTTCTTACAGGAAGGTTAAACAAAAAGAATAAGAAGAATTAACCGGTTATTTGAAAGGCACTTGTTAATTAAAATCTGGCACAAAGGGAATAAAAAGACTTATAGTCATCAACCGGAAAGAAATCAAATTCAAGTTTTTCAGCACTTTCTCTTGCAATATCAATTAAGCCGAGTCCTGCTCCTCCCCGGGTGGTGCTTACACCATCCTTAAGTGTACGTTTGTACATTTGAACAAGTTCTTCTTTAGTCATGTTATTGAGTTTTGTCAGGTGTTGCCTGAGCGTTTCAACACGACTTTTTTTAATATAATTTCCGGTATTTATTACAAACTTATCCTTTTCATGGCTCATCAGGAAAATACCCTCTCTTACTCCATCTTCGTCATAACTGTGTTTACTGACATTCTGCAGAATTTCTACCAAAAGATGATAAGTCTTTTTATGCATCCTCTTTGGTACCATCTGATCCTGGATAGTATTTTCAATCATCTTCAGGATGGGCAAAACAGAATCCTGGGCAAAATCACCTTTGTGAATAATCAGGATATTTTCACGACTCATCCGGGCATGCAATTCTCCTGCCATGCTTAATGGAATTGTGACTCGTTCATGCTGTGTCTCGTTGTTGCGGTTGAGCAACTTTATCTGCAGATAAAAGAATGAATACTGGTTATTTATCCTTACAAAATTATAATCAAGTTTCTGGCCTGATCGTCTTGCCATTTCAATTAACCCAAGGCCGGCACCCCCTTTGGCGTTTATTTTCTTATTTCCAAGAACTTCCAGGTAAAGTTCCCTGAGTTCCTCTTTATCGAGCTGATTAATAGTATCAAGCTTTGATTTAAGTGGCTCAATATCTTCATTAAAGATTAAATTGGCAGATGAAATAAAAAATGCAGTACCGATGTTCCTGGTAATAAACAATCCGGTTTTTCTGGAACTTCTTATTGGAATATCCGGATGATCGCCGTGCCTCACAATATTCTGGAAGCATTCGGCCATCAGGAAAGATACTTTATTGCTTAATCTGTAGAGCTCAGCCTTGTTGTTCAGATTGTATTCACTCAGGTCCAGAATCCTGTCAGTTATCTCATCGCTAAATGAACCCTGATAAAGAAAACTCAGGCTATCCTGTTCCAATAACCGGTAAAAATCATAAACTATCCTTAGATCCATAAGCGATTCTCAGCATATATCAAGCTAAAGATAAATGAAAAATAACAAATACAAGTGATTTAACTTGTTTTTTGTTTCCCCCAGGTTAATTATTTTATTTTTAATCCTTTCGGGTTTTTAATTGTTACATCTGTTTTTTTGTGGGCATCACCAAACAAAGTTTGAATTTCACTCGTATTTCAAATATTTATAATTTTTAGGCGAGGATAGTCGTTAAATATTCATGGGGATAATAAAATCATGATTATTTTTGTCTCCTTTTTTAACCGAATGGATTGATATGGAAAGAAGAACCCCAAAAGGATTCCTGAACGGCAAAACATTGATAATCGCTGTTGTTGCGATAGCCTTTGTTGTTTTAGTTATAGTTACAGCTCGATATTATGCTCGAATTTTTGCTCCCAATGTTAATACAGAAGAGGTGCAGCCTGCCGATCTTTATATATACACCGGATCTACACTGGATGATGTAGTACAAACCCTCAGGGATAGTAATCTGATACGGAATACCGATTCTTTTATATGGCTGGCCAGACGCAAGAATTACGACAATCATGTAAATCCGGGTCATTATGTGATCGATCCGGGTATGAACAATAATGAATTAATCAATCTGTTACGGTCGGGAAAGCAAACACCGGTAAATGTAACCTTCACTAATGTTCGCACGCTTCCGGTCCTTGCTTCTGTAGTATCCGGACAACTTGAAGCTGATTCTGCCTCAATAGAGGGTTTGCTGAATGATGAACGTTTTCTTTCATCACTGGGTATGAATCGATATACCATCCCCGGGCTTTTTATTCCCAATACCTATGAATTTTACTGGAATACCGGGGCGCGAGGTTTTGTAGAAAGGATGAAAAAGGAATATGATCGCTTCTGGAAGGGCAGTCGTATGAAAAAGGCAGAAAAAATTGATCTTACCCCTGTTGAGGTGAGCACCTTAGCTTCCATTGTTGATGAAGAAACAAACATGACAGATGAAATGCCCCGGATTGCAGGAGTATACATCAACAGGATCAAAAGGGGAATTCCGCTACAGGCAGATCCTACCATACGGTTTGCAATGGGGGATTTTACCATCAGGAGGGTACTGAAAAAGCAGCTTGAAATTGATTCTCCCTACAACACTTATAAATTTGCAGGATTGCCTCCGGGTCCCATCAGAATTCCTTCGATTGTTGCAATTGATGCAGTTCTTAATTATGAACATCATAATTATTATTATTTCTGCGCAAAAAATGATTTTTCGGGTTATCATGCTTTTGCCAGAACCCTTGCTCAACATAACCAAAATGCACGTTTATACCAGAAAGCATTAAATCGGCGGAAAATTTTGAAATAATTAAGGAACAAGAAGGGGAATGAGTTATTTTAGTAACATCAAAACCTAAAGATTATATTTCTCGGAGTAACAATTTCAAAATAACAGAATGGAAAGGATAAAATTCGGAACTGATGGGTGGAGAGCAGTTATTGCTCAGGAGTTTACAGTTGAAAATGTAATACGGGTAACAAACGCTGTGGCTACATGGCTGTTGAAAAAGAATCAGAATCCCTCAGTAGTTATCGGTCATGATTGCAGATTTGGAGGTAAATTATTTACGGAAACTGTTGCAAAAGTACTGGCATCCAAAGGGATAAAAGTTTTTATTGCTGAAGGATTTGTTTCCACTCCGATGGTATCACTGGGTATTTTGCATCATCAGGCCAGCATGGGGGTTGTAATCACTGCCAGTCATAATCCGCCGGAATACAATGGCTATAAATTGAAGGGGCCTTTTGGCGGTCCTTTGCTTGAAGAGGATATCCGGGACATAGAGCATTTTATCTCTGATGGAGGGATGATGGACCTGGACCTGATTAACCAGGAAAATCTTGTTAAACAGGGCTGGATCGAATATGTTGACCTGGAAACAGCCTATGTTGATCATCTTTCTGCCAGTTTTAATGTGGAAGCTATTCGCCAGTCAAACCTGAATTTTGCTTTTGATGCAATGTATGGCAGCGGACAGAATGTTTTCAAAAAAATTCTTCCTGATATGCCCTCTCTTCATTGTGAACTAAATCCCACTTTTAAAGGAATACCACCTGAGCCGCTTGCAAAAAACCTGAAGGAATTCAGTGCATTTTTGAAAGAGGCCAAAAACATTGATGCCGGACTTGCTGTTGACGGGGATGCCGACAGAATTGCCATGCTTAACGAGATTGGTGAATATGTTGATTCTCATCATATTATTTTGTTGCTGATCCATACCCTGGTTAAGTATAAAAACATGAGCGGACTTGTTGTTACCGGTTTTTCTTCTACCGTAAAAGTTGAAACACTGGCTGCTCATTACGGACTGGATGTCGTTCGGGTTAAAATCGGGTTTAAGGATATATGCAAAGTAATGCTTAAAGAAAATGTGTTGGTTGGTGGGGAAGAATCGGGGGGTATTGCTGTTGGCTCACATATTCCTGAAAGAGATGGTATCTGGATGGGAATGATCCTTTTCCAGATGATGGTTGAAACCGGTAAAACCCTTTCGCAACTTATTGATGAAGTATATGAGATTACCGGTAAATTTGCTTTTAAGCGACAGGATATTCATTTAACAAAAGAAAAACGTAACAGAATAGCTGAAAACTGCAGAAAAGGTAAGTATAGTTCATTTGGTGATTACAAAGTTGAAAGAGTAGAGGATCTTGACGGATTTAAATATTATTTTAATGATCATGAATGGTATATGATCCGCCCTTCCGGGACTGAACCGGTACTGAGAACTTATGCTGAATCGTCTACACCTGAAAGAGCTGCGGCTATACTGGAAGCAGGGTATAATACAATTATGGGTGAGTTGAATTAATCAACCTGATTTTCAGCTACTTTACCCTTTAGGGCTCAGGGCAAAAAGTAGCTGAAAATCCTGGTATTGGCTTTTCGGAGTACACTTAATTTTATCAAAATAAAAAAGATGCCGAATCATTTTTAAGTGATCCGGCATCTGCGTTTTATTTAATATAGAATTACTACAATTTAAATACCCAAAAGTTTTTCATCAGCATTGGCACCATTGAGCAGCATTTTGTAAGGGTCTTCCAGCAATTCCTTCACCTTTACAAGGAAGCTTACCGAATCTCTGCCGTCAATCAGGCGGTGGTCATAAGAAAGTGCAAGATACATCATAGGTCGT
>DASQZP010000397.1:0-5470 GCA_035638655.1 Bacteroidales bacterium | reverse complement strand
TAAGTTTTTTGATCAGGTCGGTATAATCAACATCAACCTCTTTGCCAAGGTCAAATTCAATATTGGCCTGCCAGTTATTCAACTGGGCATAGCGTATTTCAATCTGATATTTTTTACCTGCCTCTACTTTAAAAGGAAATTTTGACGGCAGGGTACGCCAGTTATCGTATTTTTTAAGTAATTCACCATTTACAAGCAATTCAAAATGGCCAGTGGCGCCGCCTTTAAATACAATTTCCTCGCTAACTGCCGGTATAAACTCTGTTTTGTATACAGCAGAGAATCCTTCAAGTTTAACTCCTGAGGCAAATTCATGCTGACCGGCAGTAGTCATTTTTATTGGATTTGTAATCTGTTGTGTGGTAACTATCTCTCCTTCCCGGTTCGGGTTATTCCAGTAGGTAGCTTTGAATCCTTTTTTGCCTTCAAATGAACATTGATCAAAATAGCTCTGTGTTACCTTATCTTCAACAAGATCACATCCTTTATCATATAATATTTTCTTTGCCGGGAGTTTTGTTTCTATTCCCTCAAGAATCGAGATGGTGCGAACGGGAGTACCGTTGTAATTACCCCAAAGCATTGGTTTATCAGCCGCGTTTGGCCCTATTACCGCAATTTTTTTCACTGTTTTTGACAGAGGAAGAATATTGTTGTTGTTTTGTAAAAGCGTCATGGTTTCGCGGGCCATATCAAGGGCCAGTTGCTGATGTTCCTTATTGTTTAGTATGGAGGGCGGAATCTGTGCCCAGGGAACCAATGAATCGGCATCCATTTCACCCAGATCGAAACGACCGGTTAACACACGCATCAGACTTCTGTTGATGTCCTCTTCTTTAATTAAGGTACGGTCCACAGCATCCGGCAGAGTTTTAAACGGATAATTTTGCCATACGCATTCAACGTCCGTACCCGATAATACCGCTTTGGAGGCAGCATGAACGGCATCAGAAGAAACATTATGGGTGGTGAAAAAATCAGTGATGGCACCACAGTCAGAGACAACCATGTACTTGTATCCCCACTGATCGCGCAATATTCTCTGTAAAAGTCTGGTGTTTCCGCAACAGGGTTCATCATCCAGTCGCTGATAGGCACACATAACCTGCCTTACATCTGCATCCTGCACAAGCGATTTGAAGGCAGGGAGATAGGTTTCATAAAGATCACGCGGGTTTACGTTGTTAAGATTCAATTCATGGCGGCTCCATTCCGGACCTGAATGTACGGCATAATGCTTGGCACAGGCCAGTAACTTTCTGTACTTAGCATCAGCAGGCCCCTGCAGTCCTTTAACCACGGAAACACCCATGCGTGATGTGAGATACGGATCTTCACCATAGGTTTCCTGGCCGCGACCCCATCGTGGATCGCGAAAAATGTTCACATTGGGGGTCCAGACCGAGAGACTCAGAAACCGTTTGTTTTCATTTCCTTCATTGATCCACTGGTTGTATTTGGCGCGTGCTTCATCTGAGACAGCGTCAAATATATGAAAGACCAGTTCATCATCGAAAGAGGCAGCCATGCCTATTGGTTCCGGAAAAACAGTGACATTGTCGTTATTGGCATACCCATGCAGGGCTTCACTCCACCAGTTGAATTTTTTAATGCCCAGCCGCGGAATTGCATCCGACTGGTCGCACATCAAAGCGGCTTTCTCTTCCAGCGTGAGCCTGGAAATTAAATCTTTAGCACGTTCTGCTGAGGTCAGTTCAGGGTTTTGAAAGGGGTACTGAACAGAATCCGGCAAAAGGGTATGTTGTGCCTTTACATTATAACTGGCAGTTATTGAAAATAGAATTACGGAAATGTATGCGAATACTTTCTTTATCATCGTGGTTCAGTTTAATTACTTGTCTAAATAAATCAATATTATGACTATTGGGAATGATTAATATTATTTAAAACAAAATAAATTTAAATTGCTCTCGCTCAGCCCTTTTTTTCCCTAAAGGGGTCCCTCGCACAAAAATGTGGTTCATATTACATTTCCTACTCTTCATTTAACAATTTCCTGACCGCAACAGAAAGCAGGATATATTCGGCTGAGCCTCCTATTGTAACCTCGTTTTCACCCCATAAAAAGGGCCAGTCGTCTTTGTTCTCGAAAAAATCGGGCTTGAGTAATAATAACCCAGGTACAATACCGCCGGCAATAGTTGTGAAATCGGCCCTGTTATTGCCATAGGCAACTTTTTTGGAACGGGTGCCTACTGCATTGACAAAAGAAATATTTGAATAAGGGTGGCATCCAAAAATATAATCCATTCCCCTCAGGACATATTCTTTGCTAATAATATCAGGGAATGCTTCATGGGCATAAAAGTTGGTAATTGCCTGATTTACCACCATGCCGGTTCCGCCCCAGCCACTTTGGGATATGGGTACAGCATAAGGATTTTTACCCTCCATTGCATCAAGTGATTCCTTATATTGAATGATGTAATCCCTCAGCTTGTCTTTATAGGCTTCATCCATATAAGGAATGGCCTCTAATGCAGGGTTAAGGCTTCTGCTGGCGAAAAACATCTGACCAAAATCCCGGTTTCCGGTGGGCTGTTCCAGTAATGACCATATTTTTTCTTTGAACCTGTTCAGGTATTTGCTGTCTTTGGTAGTTATATATAACTGGAGGACTGTGTTCACATCCGCTCCTCTGGCCATTCTGCTCATCCAGGAATCACCTTCGGTGTCTCCTTTGTCTTTCATAGCCGAATCCGCTTCATGCAGCAGTTTCTCCGCATCAGCCAGACTTTTCTCTGACAGTGTATCATTGAATCCTTTGAGCACCCTGCTTGCGGCTGCCAGGGTTGCCGCTGTCTGATAATCCAGAAAGGAATTCCGGTTGGTAAAAGCCCACCGGTCATCCAGGGTCCCGCTTGACAGACCATCCGATTCATAGGGTTTTAAGTTCGGATTATATGGGAGGTTGTCTGTTTCCGTGGAAGCATCTCCCAGGTGATGATACTGATGCAGATGGGGAACGACAATACCTCTTACAGGATGCCCGATGTTTTCAACCTGCGCAACAAGGTTGAGCGTTCCATGCTCAATTTGCTGCAGGATATCGGGCTTGCCATCCGGACGGTGAATATCTACATAACGGTTTTGCTGATTAATATAGGTTTCATCTCTGTCGACATGAAATTTTTCCCATACTTCCACAAAATTTGAAATAACACTGTTGTGAGAACCTGTCTGAATATCGAAATCACCAGCATCAAACCATCCCCCTATGGCCATCCCCGGGATTCGTTCCAATGGTTTGTATTTTGTATCGGTGGTCGGGCCTTGTTCGTATCCGTCAAAATGCTGGTGGTTCAGCGGAGCCTGCAGACAATCGTCGAGGTAGGGCACTCCGTGCCAGGTACGATAGGCTTCATTCACTTTCATGTGATCCATTTGTACAGGGAACCATACATCAAGCGTTGGATGCCATACATTATTATATACATCGGGGGCAATGGTGAACGGATTGGTTTTTTGATCGCCATAGCTGATGTAATATATACCCGGTTCTTTTACAGCACTGAAATCAAATTTTGCATAATTGTAGCGAAAATAGTCTCCCCATACTTTCACTTCACCTGTATATTTTTCAATTGATTTGCCATCACTGTTCACCTGGTAAACAGATGCGGTTTTCAGCGGAGTATCCAGCTTGTCAAGCTCAATAACAGCAGTCTTGTTCTGATCGGGGGTATAACCAACCTGTGAGAATCCTATTACGGGTTTTCTGATCCAACCTGGTATGGCATTTGGCTCTAGATACCACGTCAGTACTTTCCCGGTTTTATCAGCGGGGAGTATACTGCGCAGTACATACCATCCGTTTTGAGCTAAATTGCGTCCGTCAAAAAGCATGATATCGGCATCTGTGCTTTTTACGTTAACGAGATTTTTTGGATCTTCCGGAGCGAGTGTGATTGATTTTCCGGTAGCCAGTGGCAAGGGGACGATAAATTCGTTTCTGCCCCTGTCATCAAAAGTAGAATGGCCTGCAAACTGAGGTATTTTTTTACTGACGGGTTCTGTTTTGGTGTTGCCGGAAGGATATCGTGGAAAAACTGCCGGCTTACCGTCAACCAGATACGTTTTTTCAAAATAGGCTGAAGGTAAAAACTCAAGATTGAAGCCAGCATTGCCTTCCAGTTCTTTGGGGACAGGTTTATCCAGGATAACACTGATTTCTACCCCGCTGCCTTTTGCCTCTACTGATATTTTGGAGTTAAAATTGTATTCTTTATAACTTAGTTCAACAAGAATTTTATTATTTTCCTTATCGACTGTCCGGTTAACCAAAGTGGGTACCAGGTCCCACTGTTCCGGAGTGTTTTGTAACCTGACAGCACCACCTGTGGCTGTTCTCACACCGTGATGAATAATCTCAATGCCAGCCGTTTTTTCGTCAAAAAACATTCCATTGTACTGACTGCTAAAGACAAAAACATTAACGCCCTGTCTTTCAAAATAATCAAGTTTATTTATTTTGAGTTCCTGGCTGAATGTCTGAAGTGTGAATAAAAATGGAATAGCGAGTATAGTAAGTCTTTTTAATAGAGGGGACATAATGAGGCTTTTTAATTTAAAAATAGAATTCAGTTAGTTTTGAACTCACAAGATTATAAAAAATGTTGAATTTACATTTATATTATTTGTTAAAAAATAAGGTTGTTTTTACATGGAGAAAGTAATTCCGGTAGTTCTGCATAAGCTGAACTACCGGAATAAATCTAACTAACTACTAACTCAGAGAAAATCTACTTATATGAAACCTAAAACCTATTTAATATTCACATTTCTTGAAGTCTCTTCATTAGGATAAACCAGGAGAGCCTTATTTGGATTATTAGCAATATAATCAACCGGATCAGGATTGAGTGCTGAGAATTTATCATTCTTTCTCCAGCGGGCGAGGTCTAGCACCCTGAGTTTTTCATCAGAAAATTCAACAGTTTCTTCATGCATAATTGCACGCATTACCTGATCGTAATTGTTACATGGATAATTGGCTGTTGGATAATCGGGCATGCTCACACTGGCACGTTGACGAATTTCATTCAAATAATCAACTGCATTAGCCTCTGTGCCTACCTCATTTTCACATTCGGCGAGTTTGATAAGCACTTCGGCATATCTCATGTTACGATAATTGATATTTGAATTATAATATCCGCCCGGATCCAGTTTATACATGGGAGAATATTTTTTCCAGCTTGCATATACTGTATTGCCATTGAAGGTGGAAGTATTTCCATTCTGCATTGCATCAGTCAGTACAATCGGTTCGCTGGGGGGGCCAAAGGTATCACCTGAAAAATAAACAGTTTCATGTAAACGGGGATCTTCTTTGGCATCTCCTTTAAACGGACGTTCGAATTCATCCAGCAATTTATCGGAGGGTATACAGTTTCTCCAGGCCACCGGACTGTAATCCTGAAACATAACAGTTGATCTCTGGTTCGTT
>DASQZP010000396.1:0-2239 GCA_035638655.1 Bacteroidales bacterium | reverse complement strand
TCAAAAACGCCCCTTAAACGCAGGGTCGTTAGCTGGCTTTTCTCCTTGAATTAACTTTTTTCCTAATATTTATTCAAAGGATTCATTTTTTGAAGATTGAAATATCTAATAAAATTTGAAGTAAATTTAGTTTTAATTGTTAAGCGCATGATAAAATAATATTATTAGTTTGATACCAATATTGAGGATTATGTAGTAGAGGAAAATTTATAAAACAAAATGAAGGGAAATAATAGATCTAATCGAAATGCTTATATTAAAGCAGCAGCTATTATAATTGCTGCTATCATTGGTGCTGTTGGCGGAAGGTATTCAAATAATATAATTACTAAAGCTAAATCCCCAAATATCCCAACTAAGATCGAAGTAAAAAACGATTCTCTATTATCCTTTACTATAGATCGAAATATAATATTAAAAGAAGGGGATTTTATAGTATTAAATGATAATTACAATAATAAAATCAAAATTAGTCTAAATTCAATTAAAAAATTAAAAGGTCTTAATGGATTTGATGCAGATTCAATATTATTTGCTGACATTAATGTTGATATTGGTGGAGGTATAGTTTTTGGGGGAAAGCATGCAATTATGAATTCAGTTAATACCTATTTTGTTCCGAAAATGAAGTATGGAGAACAAGAAACAAATTCTATATACTACTATTATTTAAAGGATAAAAGTTTCACATTTTTTCAATTATTTGTACAAAATATTAATTCTTTTCAACATAAAGTTACGTTGAAGGTATTTCTATTAAATAGAGATAAAATAAGTGGATAGTTTTTATAATAGCCAGCTAACAAGGCGCATCAAGCGGACGTTTTTCGCCAAGCCTTTTCTCGTTTCAATTCGAATTTTTCGTTTTGTCTGTTAAATTACAAATCAAAAACGCCGCTTATGCGCAGGGTCGTTATAGAGCGTAAAAGAATTAACGATTGAAAATATCACTACGGCTAATAAAGCTTTTTATAAAATGGTTGGGCTTGATACATACATATCGAACATTAAAAAGGCGGCTATAGAATACCTTCGTCGAGAGTATAACTTTAACAATATTAAACTTACCGATTTTGAGCTAATTAATTTTTTTCTCATTGATCAAGCAATTAATAATGAGAAAAATTTATTTGTAAAGACCTTAAAAGAAGATCAAAAAAGCGAAGTTTACTTAACAACAATACTATCTATTTCAATTTCACTGTTCTTTAAAAATTATTGTGCTGATTCAACTTCATATGAGGTAGGAAAAATTGTTCAAAAAAATAAGCTTACCTATAGAATTGAGAAGATTACAGATGAAGGCTTTGAACTTGTGAGGGATGATAAATACAAAACGAGGGTATTTCCTACAAATAAACAAATTACTTCATACTCTATTATTAACAAGGGGAAAATTTTTAACAGAAAAGTAAAAGTTGGATTAGATGACTATAAAAAACTTTTTAATTCTATTTTTCCAAGTATTAAAAAAGAATTTCCAACTGAATTCCAGCATAAAGCTGTTATCATTATAGAAAAAAAAGATTTTTTAAGAGAATTGAAATCTCAATCAATTACATCTGAAGTAATCTTATCTAAAGCGCTTCCCTATCAGTGGGTGAATAAAAATGGAAAATTTGAAAACACTCCTATACCTATTGATCCAATGATGTATTTAGTTCCTGATTATGAAACCTTTAAGGAATATATATTTGAATCAGGTATAGAGGTGAATGCAGTAATAGCTATAGGAAAGAACAAGTATCATTCATCTATAAGAAAAATCAAAAGGGATTTAAGAGAAGAGGAAGTACCATTTTCAATAATAATTGGATATGAAGATATAGATGATGAATATGGATATTTTAAAAAATGGAATTGGACTCCTCCTGAATTATCACTTCTTAAAAGTTATGATAAATCTACCATCTCTATAATTAAAGTTCCTCATGATGAGTATGCAGAAAAGATCCGGACATTTGATGAATTTATTAATGAATTGAATCAACAATATTCTATAAAGCTATCCTCTTTTAGTGGTTTTAAAAAGCTCTTATATTCTTTGGTCTTACCTTCTGCAAATAGTCGACTGAGAAGTCAGATTGAATATCTAAAACATACTATAAAAAAAAGTTATAGTGAAGAAATTGATACTGCTCTTTTCAATCAAAATCTTAATTCTCAAGACTCAATCGAAAAACTAGAAATAATCGTAGAATCCATTTTTGATGGATTTAATAATACGAAACTAGATATT
>DASQZP010000395.1:0-16182 GCA_035638655.1 Bacteroidales bacterium | reverse complement strand
ATGCCCGCCTACGCACCCTTTACACCCAATGATTCCGGACAACGCTTGCACCCTCCGTATTACCGCGGCTGCTGGCACGGAGTTAGCCGGTGCTTATTCGTTCGGTACCGTCAGGGCCGGTCGAAACCGGCCGGTTCTTCCCAAACAAAAGCCGTTTACAATCCATAGGACCGTCTTCCGGCACGCGGCGTGGCTGCGTCAGGGTTTCCCCCATTGCGCAAGATTCCTCACTGCTGCCTCCCGTAGGAGTCTGGGCCGTGTCTCAGTCCCAGTGTGGCTGATCATCCTCTCAGACCAGCTACGCATCATCGTCTTGGTGGGCCGTTACCCCACCAACTAACTAATGCGACGCAGGTTCATTCCCAGGTGGCTCTCGCCTTTAACAACTGTGGCCATGTGGCCCCGCTGCATCATGCGGTATTAGCCCCGCTTTCACAGGGTTATCCCCCGCCTGAGAGTAGATTACCTACGCGTTACTCACCCGTGCGCCAGTCTCACCATGAAGCAAGCTCCATGGATCCCCTTCGACTTGCATGTGTTAGGCCCGCCGCCAGCGTTCGTCCTGAGCCAGGATCAAACTCTCCGTTGTATCTATATACTATATAAATCTTCGTGAGCTTGCCCGGCCTCGTTCGCTCGAGACTCGCCGTCTTCATTGTTTCTTGATTATTTTGACTCTTAAGATCCCTCGACCTTAAGGGCTCGCCATGCGATTGGCTGATTTTTCAGTCTGTTCAAAGAACTTCTTTTCCCCTGCCCTATTATTTATCAGGACAGATTTTAAATATACTGCTTTTCCCCGCCCTTTGTCAAGCTTTAAATGAACTTTTTTCGCCCCTTCTTTACTTGACCTCGAACCCTCTTCCAAGAGCCCGTTTTTTCGAACGGACTCCTAATATAATACCTCCTCCATTACCTTGTCAATCCTTTTTTACACCTTTTTTAGCTTGATTTTAGGTAAGAAATTGTACTTTAGAAACTTAAGCCCCGAAACTTTTTTTAGTAAATTTTTTCGAAATTAATGTAAAACAAAAAAAGGCTTTTGAGAATCCTCAAAAGCCTTTTTTCCATCGTAATAATTACGAATATTATTCTTCTTCTTTTTCTCCTTTAGAAGCTGACTTACCTTTTTTCTTTTCAGTCTTTTTCTCTTCAGCCTTAGCTTCTCCTTTGTCATCGGATTTTGCTTTAGCTTTCGTCTTTTCAGGTTCTGTCTCAGCTTCTTTCATTGCCTTGGCCTTAGTCTCTTCTTGCTTTTTAGAGGTTGCCTTGGCTTTAGTCTCTTCTTTCTTCTCAGGCTTTTCTTCAGCTTTCGTTTTCGCCTTAGTCCCTGTCTTCTTTTCAGACTTTTTACCTGAAGTTTTTTCCGATTTACTCTCGTCAGCTTTTTTAGCTTTAGTTTCTTCTTTGCTGGCCTTGATAGATTTCTTACCTCCACCTGCACCACGGCGAGTTCTCTTCTTACGTTTACTCTTCGTTTCAGGTTTAACGTCGTTGAAATCGACAAGCTCAATCATAGCTGTCTCGGCACCATCACCCTGGCGTGCCCCGACCTTAATAATGCGGGTATAACCTCCGGGGCGATCACCAACTACAGGGGCAACTTCTTCGAACATTAAGGAAACTGCTTTTTTATCCTGTAAGAAAGAAAATATCTGACGACGACTATGGGTCGTATCTGTTTTCGCTTTTGTTACAAGCGGTTCAAAATAACGCCGAAGTTCTTTTGCTTTAGCTAACGTTGTTACGATACGACGATGATTAATCAGAGCAACGGACAAAGCTCTCATAGTAGCCTTTCGGTGAGAGGCTGTTCTGCCGAGCTTTCTACCTGCCTTTAAATGACGCATTGCTAAAATATCTCCTTATAATATCAATTAATTATTTATCCAAATACTTTGATACATCCATACCAAAATGAAGATTCTTTTCCTCTATCACTTCAACCAGTTCGGCCAGTGATTTCTTACCAAAATTTCTGAATTTAAGTAATTCCGATTCATCTTTAGCTACTAATTCACCAATAGAATTAATATTGGCAGATTTCAGACAGTTGTAGGCACGAACACTCAAATTCAAATCTTCGATACTGGTCTTCATCAGATTGGCCACACGGGCTTTTTCTGCATCCACTTCTTCATCTTCCTGGACGAATGGTTCATCAATTTTTTCGGTAATAAACTTCTCAATATGATCTTTGAGAATTTTACCGGCAATTGTCAATGCCTCTTTCGGATTAACAGAACCATCAGTAGAAACTTCAAGCACAAGTTTTTCATAGTCGGTTCGTTGCCCGACTCGTACATTGTCAACTTTGTACTTAACAAGTTTAATGGGTGTGAAGATGGCGTCTACAGGTATCAAATCGATATCGTTCTCTTCGTCAAAAGTATTTTCTTCCGAAGTAACATACCCTTTACCACGTCCGATTCTCAATTCCATCTCAATTTCGGAATCTTCAGATAACGTAGCAATATGATGATCAAGATTTAATACTTCGTATTCAGAGGTTGCTTCATTAATATCATTAGCTGTTAGGGGGCCTGCTCCTTTTTTGCTAACATTTATAACGCCACTACTTTGCTCTACCTGCTTAAAACGGACGCCTTTTAGGTTTAGAATGATGTCGTATACATCTTCAGAAACCCCCTTTATGCTCGAGTATTCATGTTTTACCCCGCCGATTTTGACGGCTATAATTGCATTACCAGGTAACGATGAAAGTAAAACACGACGAAAAGAATTTCCGATCGTGTCTCCGTACCCTCTTTCCAGAGGCTGTAATACAAATCTGCCAAAAGTGTCTGTACACTCATCTACGACGAGGCTGTCGGGCATTTGAAGATTTGTGTTGCTCATAATAAATATTATCCGGTTGATTAATTTTTAAAATCGTTCTTGTACCCACGTAATATTACTTGGAATAAAGCTCAACGATGAGCTGCACATTAATATTTTCCGGAATATCTTGCATGGGCGGGTAACTTAGAAACTTACCCGTTAAAGACTTCTTATCTACTTCGATCCAGTTATATCTTTTCTTTGGTGAATTTGCAACTGCATCACTTATTGCTTCCATATTTCGTGACCTGGGACGAATGGATACTACGTCACCGGGACGAAGACTGTAAGATGGTACATTAACGACGGTACCATTTACAACAACATGTCCATGATTAACCAATTGACGCGCTTGCCTTCTCGTCCGGGCAAATCCCATACGATATACCGAATTATCTAATCTGGCTTCTAAATACTGGAGTAAATTCTCACCAGTCACACCCTCTTTAGAGTGGGCTTTTTTGAATAAATTTCTAAACTGCCGCTCCAGTAAACCATAGGTATATTTAGCCTTCTGCTTTTGTTCCAGCTGAATGGCATATTCTGATTTTTTACCTCTTCTTGAACGTCCATGTTGACCCGGACCATAAGGTTTACGTTCAAGTGCTTTATTTGCACCAAATATCGGTTCTCTGAATCGGCGAGCTTTTTTCTGTTTTGGACCTCTGTATCTTGCCATTTACTCTACTCTATAGATTTTATTCTTACTTAAACACGTCTTCTTTTCGGTGGTCTGCAACCATTATGCGGAATGGGGGTTTTATCCTTAATCACATTAATATCCAATCCTGCAGTTGCAAGAGCTCTAATTGCAGCTTCACGACCTGACCCGGGCCCCTTTACAAAAACATCTACTTTTCTCAGTCCCATATCATAGGCTTGTTTCGCTGCTGTTTCCGAGCTTAATTGAGCGGCATAAGGTGTATTTTTCCTGGAACCCTTGAAACCTTCCTTACCTGCCGAAGACCAGGAAACAACATTCCCAACACTGTCTGTGATGGTAACAATCACATTATTAAATGTGGCCTTGATGAAGGCTCTACCATTGGGATCGGTAAGCTGCTTCTTCCTTTTTGCTCTAACTGAACCTTTAATCTGCTTTTTTGCCATTCTTGTTCTATGATTTTAATCGTTATTTTCTTGGAGCTTTTTTCTTACCCATAACGGATTTTCTTCTTCCTTTTCTTGTTCGGGCATTCGTTTTTGTACGCTGACCGCGAGCCGGAAGGCCACGTCGGTGACGCAATCCTCTGTAACTCCCAATTTCGATTAAGCGTCGGATGCTTGAATTAACTTCACTGCGAAGAGCACCTTCCACTTTATATTCATTTTCTAAAATCTTTCTGATGGAAGCTACTTGCTCATCTGTCCAGTCACCAACTTTAATGTTTACGTCGATTTCCGCTTTTTCAAGTATCTCACGAGCGCGTGAACGACCCACCCCATAAATGTAGGTCAAGCCTATTTCGCCTCGTTTATTTTTGGGTAAATCGTTACCTGCAATTCGAGCCATTCTTAGATCCTTTTATATACCTTTTTAACCTTGTCGCTGTTTATTGCGAGGGTTCTTCTTGTTAATCACATAAATACGACCTTTACGTCGTACTATTTTATCTTCAGAACTTCTTTTACGTACAGATGATTTCGTTTTCATGACTAAATAAAATCCTTAATTATTTATATCGATACGTAATTCTGCCTTTAGTTAAATCATATGGTGACATTTCCACTGCTACTCTGTCACCAGGCAGAATTTTAATGTAATACATTCTCATTTTACCGGATACATGAGCTAATATCTCATGTCCGTTATCTAATTCAACACGAAATTGAGCATTTGGCAATGCTTCTAAAATAGTTCCGTCTTGTTTAATGGGCTCTTGTTTAGCCATTATACGCTACTTTATCTATTTGAATCTTTGTTATCTCCTCAATATAGTCAAAAGTGCTTAAAATTTCAGCATTTCCTTCTTGCACAACTATATCGTGTTCATAATGGGCAGCAGTTTTTTGGTCCTTTGTGACCACTGTCCACCCATCTTTCAATGTCTTAACTTTCCAGGTTCCCATGGTAATCATCGGCTCAATAGCCAATGTCATACCATTTCGCAGCCGAACGCCGCGCCCTTCTTTACCATAATTGGGTACCGACGGATCTTCGTGTAATGATTTTCCAAAACCATGTCCCACGAGATCTCTTACCACACCATATCCGGCATCTTCACAATGCTTTTGTACGGCATGACCAATATCACCAATTTTATTACCGTGAACGGCTTTTTTGATCCCTTTGTAAAGAGATTCCATTGTTGTCGTCAACAATTTCATTTTATCTTCATCACAGCTACCGGCAACAAATGTATATGCCGAATCGCCATAATAACCGTCTAAAACAACGCCGCAATCGACAGAAACAATATCACCTTCCTGTACAACGCGATCGCCAGGAATACCATGAACCACCTGTTCATTTATCGAAACACACAAGGTGTTCGGAAAACTATTACTCGGAGGACCATAGCCTTTAAAAGCCGGGACAGCATTATTTTTTTTGATAAACTCCTCCGCAATACTGTCCAGTTTACCGGTTGTAACACCGGGTTCTACATATTTTGCTACCTCAGCAAGCGTAAGTGATACTAATTTCGCACTTTCTCGAATCTTTTCTATTTCCTTATCTGTCTTCAAGTAAATCATGCGAAACGACGCTTGCCTCTCATCTTACCGGTTTTCATAAATCCGTCGTAGTGGCGCATCATCAGGTGGCTCTCAATCTGCTGTAACGTGTCTAAGGCGACCCCTACAATAATCAACAGACTTGTTCCACCGAAAAACATTGCAAATCCCGGTGTTACACCGAATCGAACAGCGAATGCCGGCAGAATCGCCACAAGAGCCAGAAATATGGAACCAGGTAACGTAATCTTTGTCAATATATTATCAATAAATTCAACCGTTTGTTTACCGGGTCTTACTCCTGGAATGAAACCACCCTGACGTTTCATTGTATCAGCCATCTCTTTCGGGTTAATAGCAATGGCAGTATAGAAATAGGTGAAGAATATGATAATGATAGCATAAACAATTGAGTAAGTAACGCCAGTGAAATCACCCGACCATGATGTCAATAACTGAACTGTTTGATTATCAGGGAAAAACGTTCCAATCGTACTTGGAATAAACATGATAGACTGAGCAAAAATGATCGGCATAACACCGGCGGCATTAACACGAAGTGGAAGGTACTGTGTTGTTCCGCCATAAACTCTTCTTCCGACAACCCGTTTTGCGTATTGTACCGGAATTTTCCGTGTGCCTTCTGTAAGAAGTACAACTGCGGCAACAACCAATAGCAATGCAGCCAATTCAACAATCACAATTATAAGGTTGCTCTTGGTAGTGACTTCATTTATTAAATTAGTAGGCAATGCTGCCACTATACCTATCATAATGATAATTGAAATACCATTACCAATACCCCGGTCAGTAATACGCTCACCAAGCCACATGACAAAGACCGTACCCGCCGTCAATACGATTACACTTGTAATAACAAAAGCTGTTTTACTAACAACAATAGCTCCCGGTGAGGTTGACATCAGGTTAATGGCAAAACCAACCGCTTGCACGAGTGTAATTGCCACTGTACCATATCGTGACATTTGAGTTAATTTCCTTCTGCCGTCTTCTCCTTCGCGTTGAAGCTTTTGAAAATACGGTACTACTGCACCCATTAACTGAAGTATAATTTCAGCTGTAATGTAAGGCATGATACCTAATGCAAAAACACCCGCTCTTGCAAAAGCACCTCCTACAAATAAGTTAAACAGGCCCAGTAAACTTGTGGCGGCACCTGTTTGATGGGCCAGCTGCGTAGCATCTACGCCTGGCAGTGTTATGTAACTACCAACTCTGTACACCATAAGAATTCCAACGGTATACAGAATCCGTTTTTTCAGCTCTTCAACTTTGAAGATGTTTCGGAAATTATCTATTAAACTCATTCGCTATTATGAACCCGTTCTGAGAGACTTATTTTTCAAGCTTAGTAATTTTTCCTCCAGCATTGGAGATTTTTTCTTCAGCAGACTTGCTGAATGCATGTGCTGTAATAGTCAGGGCTTTTTCTACTTCGCCTTTGCCAAGTATTTTTACCAGACTTTTCTTACCAACCACGCCTGCATTAACCAGATCTTCAACTGTGATAGTATCACTAAGTTTTCCTTCATCAACAGCTTTTTGAATACGATCCAGATTAACAGCTACATATTGAGTACGAAAAGGATTTGTGAATCCAAATTTTGGAATTCTTCGTTGAAGAGGCATCTGTCCACCTTCAAAACCAAAAGTTTTGCTATATCCACTTCCGGCTTTTTGGCCTTTATGGCCTCTTCCGGACTGTTTACCCAGTCCTGATCCTTCTCCTCTTCCTACTCTTTTACGTGTTTTTCTATTCGGAATAGGTGCTGTTAAATTATCAAGTTTCATTATTCTATTTCCAATACAATTCGTTATTCAGAAACTTATATCAAAAGTTATATTATCCTTCGTATACCTTTTTCAGGGATACTCCGCGACGCTGTGCCACTTCAACCGGATCTTCCAGTTTATTTAATGCATCGATAGTGGCTTTCACCATATTATGCGGGTTGGAAGAACCGAGTGACTTAGTCAGAATATTATGTATCCCGACACTGTCAAGTACAGCTTTCACCGGGCCACCTGCAATAACCCCGGTACCTTTAGCTGCCGGACGCAGGAGTACTCGTCCCGCTCCGCATTTTCCAATAACCGGGTGAGGTATACTGCCATTTTTGGTAATGGGAACACGAATAAGGTTCTTACGTCCGTCGTCGATACCCTTTTGAATAGCATCGGAAACCTCATTGGCTTTACCCAATCCATTTCCAACGATACCATCTTTGTTCCCAACTACGACAATAGAGTTAAAGCTGAAACGGCGTCCACCTTTCACAACTTTTGCAACTCTGTTGATGTGAACCAAACGATCTTCCAGGTTAAGTTCACTTGCTTTTATATTATGTTGTCTTCTTTTTCTGGGCATATGTAATCAATATTTAAAACTGAAGTCCACCTTCGCGTGCAGCTTCTGCTACTGCTTTCACTTTTCCGTGATACCTGTAACCGCCACGATCAAAAACAATCTTCTTGATTCCAGCATCTTTTGCTTTTTCAGCGGCTAACTTACCTACTGCAGCAGCTTTTTCAATACCGGTTTTACCATTTAGACTGTCTTTCAATTCATTCGTTTTGGTTGAAACGGCAAACAGTGTTTCGCCTTTATCATCGTCGATAAACTGAACGTAAATATGTTTTGTACTTTTATAAACACACATTCTGGGAGTTTCAGATGTTCCGAACATACGGGAACGTACCCTTTTGTGTATTCTTTTTCTGCGTAATACTTTCTGATTGTTAGCCATTTCTTTCTATAATTTATCTACCAGCCGATTTACCAGCTTTTCTACGTATTTGTTCATTGAGATAACGTACCCCTTTACCTTTATAGGGTTCAGGTGGTCTTAAAGATCTAATCTTGGCGGTTACTTGTCCAACCAATTCTTTATTTATACCGGAGACTATAATGCGTGGATTTTTTGCTGTTTTCGTATCCACTTCGATATTAATTTCCGGTGGAGGTACAAAATAAAATGGGTGTGAATATCCCAAACCTAATTCAAGGACTCCTCCATTTATACTTGCACGGTAACCAACACCAATAATCTCTAATGTTTTCGAATAACCTTCGGTAACACCAACAACAGCATTATTAATCAGGGACCTGGACAGGCCGTGTAATGCCTTATGATTTTTATTCTCCGATTTTCTGGTCAAGACAATCTCGTTTTCTTTCTTTTCGACCTTAATATCCGGATGGATTTTCAGAGATAGTGTTCCTTTGGCACCTTTAATGGTAACAACATTATCTGAATTGATGCTAAATTCTACATTTTCTTTCAGCGGTACCGGTAATTTCCCTATACGAGACATAATTTCCTATTCTTTTTAGTATACGTAACACAGTATTTCGCCACCAACTCCCAACTTACGGGCTTCTTTATCCGTCATAACCCCTTTGGAAGTTGTAAGAATCGCTATCCCCAAGCCATTTTTAACCCGTGGGATATCAGATGATTCACAATATTTTCGCAAGCCGGGCTTGGAAATTCTTTCGAGTGTTTTAATAACAGGGTAGCCATAAGCATCATATTTTAAAAACAGACGCAACAGACCCTGTTTAGTATCTTCAATGTTGATATAGTTTTGGATAAATCCTTTGTCCAAAAGGATTTTTGTCATTGCTCTTTTAATCTTAGATGCCGGTATATCAACCCTTCGGTGCCCGGCTATCTGAGCATTTCGGATTCTCGTTAAGAAATCAGCTATAGGATCGTTCATGATTTAATCTTATTAATAATGAATTACCAACTGGCTTTTCTGACGCCAGGAATTTTACCATCAAGGGCTAATTCACGAAATTTAATACGTGATACACCATATTTTGATATATATCCACGTGATCTTCCCGTCAAATTACAACGGTTACGAACCCTTGTGGGGCTGGCATCACGCGGAAGCTTTTGAAGCGCTTCATAATCTCCCGCTTCTTTAAGCTCTTTACGCTTTTTTGCGTATTTAGCTACTGTTCTTTTTCTCTTTTCGTTACGAGCAATCCAAGCTTTCTTAGCCATAAAATTTCTCTCAGTTATTTCTTTTTCTAAAAGGCATTCCTAAATGTTTCAATAAAGCGTATGCTTCTTCATCTGTTTCCGCAGAAGTCACAAAAGTAATATCCATACCATGTAACCAATCTACCTGATCCGACTGAATTTCCGGAAATATAGCATGTTCTTTTACACCAACGGTGTAGTTACCCCGTCCGTCAAAACTTTTATCAGGTATTCCCTGGAAGTCGCGGGTACGGGGAAGTGCAAGGTTAATAAAACGATCTAAAAATTCGTACATCATCCGCTTGCGCAGTGTAACCTTGCAACCAATCGGCATACCTTCTCTAAGTTTAAAATTAGAGATCGATTTTTTTGCTTTTGTAAGTACCGGTCTTTGACCTGTAATCAAAGCAACATTTTCCATGACATCATCAAGGCGTTTTCTATCGGATACGGCTTCACCTACTCCTACATTAACGACGATTTTCTCAAGTTTTGGTACAGCCATTCTGTTGGCGTAACCAAAATCCTTAACCAAATTATCTATGATGTCTTTTTTGTACTTTGTATAAAGTCTTGCTTCTTCTGTTGCCATCTCTTTTTGTCGATTCTTATTTATCTAAAACTTCACCACTATCTTTAGCATATCGAACCCAACGACCTTTTCCGGATTCCTCAATTCTTTTCCTTCCGATACGAGTAGGTTTATCGGAGACCGGATCCAACGGCATAACATTCGAAATATGAACAGGCATTTCCCGTTCCATCCGTCCGCCTTGCTGATACTGTTGACTGGGTTTTTCGTGTGAAACACGAATATTAACACCCTCAACTATAACACGCTCTTTTCGTGTTAGTACTTCCAGGATCTTGCCTCTTTTTCCCTTGTCATTCCCGGCGATCACTTCAACGATATCGCCTCGTTTGACATGAAGTTTTTTTTGATGGTTTTTTGTACGTGGCATATTACTTAATTAATATTCATTTAAAGGACTTCAGGAGCCAAAGAAACTATTCTCATAAAGTTTCTCTCACGTAATTCCCTGGCTACCGGACCAAAAATTCGTGTTCCAATTGGTTCATTTTCCTTATTAAGGAGTACAGCAGCATTCTCATCAAAACGGATATAACTGCCATCTTTTCTACGATATTCTTTCCGGGTTCTTACTACAACAGCTTGAACCACTTCACCTTTTTTCACTGTGCCCCCGGGTATCGCAGTTTTCACTGAGCAGGCGATCAGATCACCTACGCGAGCGTATCTTTTTTTCGAATCGCCCAGCACCTTGATGCACATCACTTTTTTTGCACCACTGTTGTCTGCGACATTAAGTACGGACTGTGTTTGTATCATTTTTCCTACTCAATAAATGATTGCTAATTATTTCGCTTTTTCAATTATTTCGACTAAACGCCATTTCTTGTTTTTAGACAATGGACGGGTCTCCATAATTCGTACACGGTCTCCAGCTTTTGCTTCATTTTTTTCATCATGAACCATGTACTTGGTCGTTTTGGTAATAAATTTACCATAGATCGGGTGTTTGACCTGTCTATCTACAGCAACAGTCAGGCTTTTATCCATTTTGTCACTGACTACCCGCCCTGTTCTTTGTTTTCTGCTATTTCGCTCAGTTGCTGTTACATTTGCCATAAGCTATATATGATCTAAAATAAATAGGTAAAGGGTTTAGCTCTGTTTTTCTTTAATAATCGTCTCCAAACGTGCAATTTCACGTCTGTGATATTGAATTTCAGCCGGATTTTCTAACTGACCAGCAATGGCCCTGTTAAATTTCAGCTTTTGTATGGCTTCTTTTTGATCTTTAATCCGAGCCACTAATTCGGTAAGGGACAAATCTCTTAATTCATGTGCTTTCATTCATTCCTCCTGTTATTATTGTCCGTCGTAATCGCGACGAACGATAAATTTAGTTCTGATTGGGAGTTTGAATTGAGCCAACCGAAGAGCTTCCTGAGCTACAGCTTTAGATACACCGCTTACCTCAAAAAGTACACGGCCCGGATGAACTACTGATATAAAATGATCAAGAGTTCCTTTACCACTTCCCATACGGGTCTCTGCAGCTTTCTTTGTAATTGGCTTGTCCGGAAATATTCTTATCCAAACATTACCTTCACGCTGCAATTTACGTGTAATGGCTACCCTGCATGCTTCAATTTGCCGAGCAGTGATAAATTTGCCTTCTAATGCTTTAATGGCAAAATCACCAAAAGCAATTTCATGACCACGCGTGGCATTACCTTTTATGGCCCCTCTATGGACTCTTCTTCTATGAACGCGTTTTGGTTCTAACATAGCTAAAAACCTATTATACTATTCGATTAACCTTTTTTGTTATTACTTCTGCGTCGTCGGCTGCCACGTGCTCTGGCAGATCTTCTACCTTTTGGAGGTGCCGATTTTTCCATTCTGTTCGTAAAACCGGTTGGGGATAGATCAACATCACCAATGATTTCACCCTTGAAAATCCAAACAGTAACACCAATTGATCCGTAGATCGTATGTGCTGTTGACTTGGCATAATCAATATCCGCTCTCAAGGTATGTAATGGTACACGGCCTTCTTTGTATTGTTCAGTACGGGCCATTTCAGCACCACCCAAACGACCTGCGCATTTTATCTTAATGCCCTTGGCACCCATACGCATTGCTGATGAAAGAGCTGTTTTCATCGCTCTTCTAAAAGAAATACGTGCAACTAATTGTTGCGCTATGTTTTGCGCCACAAGGCTTGCATCCAGTTCAGGTCGCTTAATTTCACTGATCTTAATTTGCACTTCTTTACGGGTGATTTTTTTCAACTCCTCACGGAGCATTTCAACTTGTTCACCACCCTTACCAATGATAACGCCCGGACGACTCGTCAGTAATGTTAATAATACTCTTTTCGGCGTACGTTCAATGATTGCCTTAGACAGTCCGCCATTGCGCAATCTCGTATCGAGATAGTTTCTGAGCTTGCTGTCTTCCAGCAATATGGTATCACTGTTCTCCTCGGAATACCAGTTGGAATCCCAACCTCTAATTACTCCGAGTCTCAAGCCGATTGGATTAGTCTTCTGTCCCAATTTATTCCTTGGTTTTGTTACTTAGTTTCTTCTTGTTTTGCGACAACAACCGTTACATGGCTGCTTCTTTTGCGTATCTGATGCGCTCTTCCCTGTGGTGCCGGTTGAATACGTTTCAGGGTTGAAGCTTCATCAACATATATTTGTTTGATATAGAGATCATCGTTATCGAGACGTTCGTCCTGAAACTTGTCCCTAATATTAGCGGCAGCGGATTTTATAACTTTCGCAACTTCCGGTGCCCCAGCTTTATTTACGAATCTTAATTTATTTAAGGCCTCTTCAACATTATCACCACGTACGATATTAACAACTAAGCGTAATTTACGCGGTGACCGTCTTAAATATCTTTGAACAGCCTTTGCTTCGAATATAGCCTGAGTTTCCATTAACGCTTAACTCCTTTTTCAGCTTTTTTCTGCGGATGTCCTCTGAATGTTCTGGTAGGAGCGAATTCGCCAAGTTTATGACCTACCATATTTTCCGTTATATAAACGGGGATAAATTGTTTTCCGTTGTGAACCGCAAATGTCAACCCTACAAAATCGGGTGATATCATCGAAGCACGAGACCAGGTTTTAATAACCTTTTTTGAATTTGTCTTATTGGCCTCGTCTACTTTCTTTTGCAGCTTATAATGTATAAAAGGACCTTTTTTCAGCGAACGTGGCATACCTTTTTATTTTTTATTTCTTCTTCTTACGATGTATTTGGAAGACATCTTTCTTCTGTGACGTGTCTTCTTACCTTTTGATGCTTGTCCCCAGGGTGACCTCGGGTGACCTCCTGAAGCCTTACCTTCACCACCACCCATAGGGTGATCAATCGGGTTCATGGCTACACCACGTGTCTGTGGTCTGATGCCAAGCCATCTGCTTCTACCAGCTTTACCAATGGTAATATTGAAATGATCGGGATTGCTCGTTGTACCGATTGTAGCTAAACAACGACTCAAAACCATTCTCACTTCACCTGATGGCAATTTAACTGTAACATATCTGTCCGTTTTTGCAACCAACTGTGCATTTGTACCGGCACTTCTTGCCATCTGACCACCTTTACCCGGGGTCAACTCAATGTTATGGATAAATGTACCCAGAGGGATATTTTCCAATGGTAACGTATTTCCTTTTTCCGGCGCTGCTTTGGGTCCATTAATAATGGTATCACCAACTTTAAGTCCATCCGGTGCAAGAATATATCGTCTTTCTCCGTCGGCATAAGCAATCAATGCGATACGTGCCGTACGATTCGGATCATATTCAATAGTTTTTACCTTTGCAGGTATATCAAATTTATTTCTCTGAAAATCGATAACCCTGAATCGTCTTTTATGTCCACCGCCTCTGTGACGTGATGTAATACGTCCATTGGAGTTACGGCCTCCGGATTTCTTTAAACTTTTAACTAATGATCTCGAGGGTTTCGGAGAAGTTACATCTTTATATAAAGGTGCAATTCTATGCCGTGTTCCCGGAGTATTAGGTTTTATTTTTCGTGTCGCCATTTCTTTAAACTATTCCCTTAAATTTCGCTAAAGAAGTCTATGGTGTCTCCATCCCGGAGAGTAATTATCGCCTTCTTCCATTTTTTGGAACGTCCACTGATGAACCACCTTTTGTGTACCGTCCTTTTGGTTTAGAAGGCATGATCATAGTATTAATCTTTGTTACCTTCACTTCAGGGTACAATCTCTCAATTTCATTTTTAACATCCGCTTTTGTTGCGTTTCTATCTACAACAAAAGAGTAGCGATTATATTCATCCTGAAGTTGCGTCAGTTTCTCTGTTATTATTGGTCTCTTAATAATCATGCAGCTTCCTCCTCAACTTTGACACCAAGAGATTCTTCCAATACCGATATTGCACTATTTTGAATGAGCAAGTAATCGGCTTCCATAATTTCATAAGTGGAAGGTTTGGATGCTTCAAGAATTTTTAAATTGGGAATATTTCTGCCCGATTTAAGAACGTTGATGTCTTTCTGAGGCAATAATAGAAGAGCCTTTTTAGCTGATACTTTCAAGGCTTCCAGTATTGCTGTCACATTCTTTGTTTTTGGTTCCTCAAAACTAAAATCTTCCACAACGATTATAGCTTCTTCCTGCGCTTTATAAGTCAGTGCAGACTTACGTGCTTTCTGACGCATCTTTTTGGAAAGTTTAACTTTATAATCGCGTGGTTTTGGTCCGAATACCGTACCACCGCCAATCAAAAGAGGTGATCGTATGGTACCTCTTCTTGCATTACCGGTACCTTTTTGACGATATGCTTTACGTCCGCCACCTCTGACATCGGATCTGCCTTTTGTTTTAGCATTTCCGTGCCGTTTATTACCTAAAAACGAACGGACATCTTCGTATACCAGTGTTTCATTCGGCTCGATAGCAAAAATCGCATCACTTAACGTGACTTTCTTGCGACTCTTGGTACCATCCGTTTTATAAATATTCAGTTCCATTATTTATCTGTAATATCTTTTTTGATCAGCTTTTATGAATTTCAACAACCCGGCCTTTGGGTCCTGGTATCGAACCTTTAACCAGTAATAAATTCGAATCAGGGATAATTTGTACAACACGAAGATCTTTCATTTTAACCCTCGTATTACCTTTTTGACCAGCCATCTTGACCCCTTTGAAAACTCTAGATGGATCGGAAGCCTGACCAATGGAACCCGGTGCACGTTGACGATTGTGCTGGCCGTGAGTACTTTCACCTACACCACTAAAACCATGTCGTTTCACTACACCGGTAAAACCTTTACCTTTGGACTTACCGACAACGTCTACAAAATCACCTTCATTAATGAGATCCTGCACGTGTACTTCATCCCCCATATCAAGCCCTTCCGGAATAAAATCACGGAATTCTCTAACAACCTTCTTGGGTTTTACACCTGCTTTTTCGAAGTGACCTTGTAAGGATTTAGTTGTGTTCTTTTCTTTTTTATCATAGGCAGAAAGCTGAACAGCGTTATAACCGTCTGTTTCCTCTTTCTTTATTTGGGTGATGACATTAGGTTCCACTTCGATAACAGTAACCGGTACATTACTACCGTCTTTATCGAAGACACTTGTCATCCCTAATTTTTTTCCAATCAATCCGCTCATTTCGTTAAGCTTTTATCAGACTTTAATTTCTACGTCGACACCAGATGGAAGCTCAAGCTTCATTAATGCATCTACCGTCTGTGATCCTGTTGACAGTATATCGATCAATCGTTTATGAGAACGAGACTCAAATTGTTCCCGTGACTTTTTATCAACATGAACAGATCGGTTAACTGTTATAATGGTTTTCTCTGTCGGCAGAGGAATCGGTCCTGATACTACTGCACCAGTTGATTTGACCGTTTTAATGATTTTCTCAGCTGACTTATCGATCAGGTTATGATCGTATGACTTGAGCTTGATTCTTATTTTTTGTTGTGTTGCCACTGATCCAAGTACTTAATTTATTCAATAATTTTTGTTACCACACCGGCACCTACGGTACGGCCACCTTCACGGATAGCAAAGCGCAAGCCTTCCTCCATGGCCACCGGTTGGATCAATTC
>DASQZP010000394.1:0-7572 GCA_035638655.1 Bacteroidales bacterium | reverse complement strand
AAAAGCAAGGTTAATTCTTTTTCAAGATCCTCAATCTTAGAGTAGCCAAAAGAGTGCAAACTCAGATCAATTTTTTCGTCTTCCCTTATCTTTTTGATATATCCTGTTACATGCTCTCCGGGATTCAGGGGCTGAAAAATTTCATTCTTATAGAGTATTCCTGAATGCGTGCCGTTTATAACTGCCTTGTAACCCAGGTCATTTTTTTCGGCAATAATCAGTTCTACCTCATCTCCCTGTTTAAAATTAACAGGTATATTGTTCAGGAATTTTTCAATATAGGAAGAAGCCATGAGCCGGTTGGTCTCATCATCCAGGTATATTTTTACCAGGTAGGATTCTCCTTCCTTCATCTTTTCCTTCTGTTCACGGAAAGGTACAAATAAATCTTTGACAAGTCCCCAGTACAAAAATGCTCCTGCCTCAGTGACAGCAACAACCCTGAGAAGCGCAAAATCATCCAGCACGGCAAGTGGTTTTTCGGTAGTTGCAATCAACCTGTCTTCCGAATCACGGTAAAGAAATGCGGTAATTACATCCCCTTCATGAACATCCTCCGGTACATACTTCAGAGGCATCAGGATCTCACCCAGTTCCTCTCCGTCCAGATAAATACCGAAGTCCAGCTCTTTTACAATATTGAAATTATGATATTGTCCTAACGTAAACATGTTTATTTCAAATTTTAGACAAAGGTATTCCTTTAAACTGAATTGGTGCTTTGAGATTGCTATATTTTTGTATATTTGTGTTAGCACGAAAACAATAAAAAGTAACACGATGGCAATTAAACGATTTGGAGTATCGCTGGAGAACGAAATGCTGGAGGCGTTGGATGAACTGGTTATAAGTAACCATTTTCCTAACAGAAGTCAGGCTATTCGCTTTCTTATTGAAAAGCACCTGGTGGAAAAAAAGTGGGAATGCAACAATGTGGTTGCCGGAACAATTGTTCTGGTTTACGATCATCATAAAAGAGAGCTGAACAACAAACTGATTGACGTTCAGCATCAACATCACCATCTCATTTTATCTGTTCAGCATGTACACCTGGATCATGACAACTGTATGGAAAATATTATTGTAACCGGTAAATCAAGAGAATTAACTGAGTTGAGCGACAAGATCTGCGGTTTGAAAGGAATCACTTACGGCAAGCTGGTTATGAGCCCGGCCCGGTAATTTTTTTACTTGTGTGGTAACACGAATATTAAAAACGTAACACTTAATTTATTTTTTCATTTCCTAACTTACAGTAAACTAAAATATTACTTATGAATTGACAAATATTAACCAAACTCTGATTTTTATGAAAAATTGTTATCTGCTTGTCATTTTGTTTTTAACCAGCTTAATTAATGCAACTGCCCAGACGTTTTATAATACAGAAAGTGGGGGACAGCTGAATGATACTATTCCAATTGATGAAGTAGAGGTTACTACTAATAAGATTAGTATCTCCAGAAAAAATGCTCCTCTAATTGTTTCTGTTATCAACCGGAAGGAAATAGAACAAAGCGATGAAACAGCTCTATTGCCGATTTTGAGTCAGCGTATTCCCGGATTTTTTGTGACAGAGCGGGGAGTAACCGGTTTCGGGGTGGCAGAGGGAGCTGCCGGAGCAATTAGTATTCGTGGAATAGGAGGGAGTCCAACTACCGGCGTGCTAATGCTTATTGATGGTCACCCGCAGTTCATGGGAATTATGGGCCATCCGCTGGCTGATTCGTATGTTGCCTCTGATGTGGAGAGGGTTGAGGTTATCAGGGGACCGGCCTCGGTGTTGTATGGATCCAATGCCATGGGGGGCGTGATAAATATTATTACCCGGCAGGAGAAAAAAGACGGGCTAAGCGGGAATGCCCGTTTGATGTACGGATCATATAACACACAAAAATACATGGTCAACGGTGGATACAAAAAGAAAAAATTCACTGTATTTGCCTCCTTAAATCACAATAGGACCGACGGGCACCGGGATAGTTCAGATTTCATGATTACCAATGGATATCTAAAAGCGGGCATTGGGATAACAGATAAAATTAACCTTACTGCAGATTTCAACCTGGCTGGTTTTAAGGCTTCAGATCCGGGCCCTGTAGATGAAATGGCCGGAGAAAGAATCGATATCCTGAGGGGTATGGCTTCCCTCTCTCTCGAAAATCATTTTTCGGGCACGGAGGGAGCGTTTAAGTTCTTTCACAACTTCGGGAACCACAAGATAACTGATGGTTTCCGCTCAGATGATTTTAATTCGGGTATGATGTTTTATCAAGGCATCAGCATCCTGCCAAACACTTTAATTACTGCAGGAGTTGATTTCAAAAAATATGGGGGAAAAGCCCGCAATGTATTTGCAAATGGCGGTGAAGGCATTGTAATTGGTAATGAGACCATTAATGAACTTGCCGGATACACTGTTGTTCAGTATACTTATAAGAGAAAACTTACTTTAAATGCAGGTTTGAGGTTAGAAAACAATTCTGTATATGGTACAGAATGGATTCCGCAGGCGGGTTTTGCCTATTCAGTTAATTCGTTCATATCAGTTAAAGGAAATGCATCAAAAGGTTTCAGAAGTCCTACGATCAGGGAATTATACCTTTTTCCTCCGGCAAATGAAAATTTAAAACCTGAGGAGGTAATGAACTATGAACTGGGTATAATGGGAAATATTTCACCGGCCATTGAGATGGAACTTACGGGATTTGTGCTTAAAGGAAGCAATATTATTCAGGTTGAAGGACAGTTCCCTGCAGTACATAACGTGAATTCAGGTACCTTTCATAATAATGGAATAGAATTTTCAAGTGATGTTAATCTGCCCGGAAATATTGAGTTGGGAGTTAACTATTCGTATATTAATATGAAAAAAGTTATGATTGGTACTCCGGAACATCAATTATTTACCTTCATCAATTATAAATGGAAAAAACTAAGTTTAAACGGCAACGTGCAACTCATAAGTAACCTTGCGCTGGACAACAATGGGCATTCTTCATCTTATACGGTTATAAATGCAAAAGCAGACTACGCTATCAGGAAAAAACTGCATTTTTTTATTTCGGGCCGAAACCTTACTGATCAGTACTATGTGATCAATCAGGGTTATCCCATGCCGGGAATTACATTTTTCATGGGCATAAACGCTGGATTATGATTAATTTTACACCGGGAATGGTGTCCGAAAGTCGCGTACTTTCCTCACAGTTTACAAATAAGGATGCCATTCCCTTTTTTATATGATAAAAGGGGAGGACAATTAATTTTGTCTGTTGAGGAAAATGTCAATTCACTGTTTACGTAACTGATAATTCTTGCTGTGTACCACCTTCAATTTTCTTAATAGCATTTTCTGCGCGTTGATGTGCTACTTTTGTTTTGTGTTCAAACCACCGTTTGCCTACCATCTTTCGCATCAGATCATCAACATTTGAAAGTACTGCTACTTTCCAGAAACCGCTCAGTCGTTTGGCATAATGAGCGCTGAATGCCCGCAGACTTATAGCATATCCACCTTCAAGATAGGTTATGTGGTGCCAGTAACCACTGGGAATAAAAAGTGTGTCTCCATGATTCAGCACACAATGACTGCCCTTTACATAAGCCAGACCAGGATATTTTTCATAATCAGGATTTTCAATATCCACTGAACTGTGAACATTATACGGATACCTGTAAAGAAGATCTGAATATTCCGGACTGAATAAAATTACCTTTTTTTTGCCATGAAGTTGAGTCAAAAAGACATTGGACATATCCATGTCTTCGTGCATACGTACAACAGAATTGGCCCCGCCGAAAAACATGAACGGAAATTTTTTTAAATAGGAACTGGTAATAGGAGGGAAGCCAAAGTCTTTAATCAGGTCAGGTTTGTGCTTGAATATATCAAAAAGAAAAATTCTAAGATTTGTTGGTTCCCGGCTGATCAAATCCAGGTAGTCACCAAATTTCATCTTTGTATGGGGAGTCTTGAAAGACCGGTCAGGTTTCTGTTTATTATTGTCAAACAGGCCTACTTCAATATCGCCTAATTTGGATTTGAAATATTCCATAGTCCATTTTTCTGAAGCCGGGTAATTGTCCCAGAGGCTACGCATTACCACTGGTTTTTCGGGTTTGCGGTAGTTTTTCTCGAATTCTTCTTTGGTTATGTTGTCGACAACATCGACCGGCTGACTATAATCGATTGCCATGGTTAAGTTTTTTTGGTTCAACTAAGGTTCACTTTCGGTTTTGTTATATCAACTATCCAATTTAACAGATAATTATGTAGAAATGTTCATAGGTACAGAGTGAATATACTGAACCTCAGTTTCAAAAAAAAGCTGCAAATATAAAAATATCTGCAGCTTAAAAGTTAAATACTGACTATCAATATTCTTTCAATAAGTATAAGAAGTTTATTCAGTTTGTCCTTTGTCCTTAATTTCAAATTCAATTCCTCCTACCCACCTTGCCAAAAGATTATAGATAAATGCACCAAGAGCTCCAAAAATAAAACCGAGAGCCCCATAGAAAACAGGCAGAAAAATGACAGGTAAAATTCCTAAACCTGCAGTTAATCCGGAACCAAAAAATGGCATTTCATGCATAGTGCCTGCAATCATACCCACCATACTCATGATAAAACCAAACAACAAACCAATTAACAAACCTGCTATGGCCAGTGAAAGTCCGTATATTTTAGCAACGGACAAAACATCAAATTTTTTAATTTCTTTCATAGATAAGTTTTTTAGTTAATACAGGTTTAAATATAAAAATTACTTTTCATTTTTCATGTGGATTTTGATCGTTGATTTGGATACCGGAGAGGATTTTTATCAGCTTGCTTTGTTTTTAAATTGTCTGATGCTATATAAAAAAACAGGCTCATTGGCCTGTTTTTCTTTTACTTATAAATGATTCATTAGAGTCTGTTAATAAAGTCAAGTATAAGGACAGACACTTATTAAATTTCTTCTGTTTCAACCACTTTGGCAAGAACATCAGCATAAGGAATCAGCAGGTATTTCTTTTCTTCAAATTCTACTTCAGTACCCGAAAATTCTTTATACAGCACAGTATCGCCAACTGCTATTTCAGCATTGTCAATGTTGCTCAGTCCGGATACTTTGCCAAAATGATTTTTTTCTCTGGCTGAATCAGGAATAATTATGCCTGAGGCTGTTTTCTGTTCTTTTTTATCTTCAGTAATATCGATCAGTACATGCTGATTAATAGGTAATAAGTCTTTCATTTTTCTTTTATTTATTTTGTTTAACCATTAATTCCCAGTAATGTATTAATTCTTTGTTTATCGAAACCCACGATGATCTGACCGTCAATTTCGGTCTGCGGAACTCCCTGCTGGCCGCTCTTCCTAACCAGTTCTTCTGCCATCCTCTGGTCTCTGGAAACATCTACATCGCGAAATCGAATGTGATTTTTTCTCAGGTAGCCTTTCAGCGTATTACACCAGGTACAGGTAGGTGTTGAATATACGGTTACATTTTTTTGTGGCGAATCTCCGTTCGTTTTGGCCATGAAAACTACATTTTCAAAAAGTGAACGGTAATATCCGGCATCATTACATCCTTTTATGGTATTGGTCAGGTGACCTTTTTCAAATACCAGCAACGACGGAACAGATGTCACATTATAATGTGGGTGAATATCCCTGATAGTGGTCACATCAGCAGTCAGAACCTGAACATCTTCAACTTCTGTCAGGGCTTCATCAATATTTTGAAGTGCACAAATACTTAATGATGATGCTGACTTATAGAGTAAAACGAAGGAACGGTCGTTGCCTTTCATTTTTTCCAGCATCTCTGCATGTGAGCCAATAGTGATTGTTTTCATCCTTTATTGATTTTATTGTTTTCCTTTTAATTATATACAAAAGTAATAAATCTATATATATCAATACATGGATGTTAATTTACATTTTTTGTGCCATATATAAAAACTGCCAAATTGTATATTGTTGGTAGGTTCTTTCTATGAAAAGGCTGTCAAATTGTCAAAAATCGCCAACTGCTTTTTTCATAAACTGCAATCTTTCAAAAGCTCCGGTATGTTGCTCGTATTTTGTAACCAGTCCCCTGAAATCTTCAATTTTGTTAAACCGGTGTTTTTTCATCCAGTCTGTAAGTCCCTGACGAATTTCAGACAGGTATTCAATGCCATTTTGATACAAGGTAGAACACAATTGTGTTGTTGTAGCGCCAACCAGCAATTCTTTAATGACACCGGTATGGTTATGAATACCCGTTGAAGCGGAGAGATCGCAGGATACTTTGTTAGATAGCAATGCAATCCATCTTAATGACTGCAGCATTTCTTCCTCAGCACTGTAGATATTACTACCGGCAACATCAAAATGATCGATGTCGATATCAGGACTGAAAAAACGATTAAACAGCACCAGTCCGGAAACCCCTGATTGGCTGAGGCTGGTAAGCATACGCACCGGATTGGTAAAATAATAACCGGTTTTAACGGCTACCGGAATGGTGACATTTTTCAGTACTTCATCTATAATCCGGGTATAAGTATCTTCAATCTGGTTACAGCTAACATCCGATTCCATCGGAGGCAGGTAAATGTTGAGTTCCAGTCCGTCGGCCCCGGCCTCCTGAATACTCCCGGCAAAAGCGGGCCATTCTCCGGGAGTAGTACAATTGATGCTGGCTATAACCGGTATATCTACTGCTTTTTTACAGTTTCTTATCAGTTTAAGATAAGCATCTGTACCTTCTTCCTTGCTGAACTTATTGATATAGTCTACAGCTTCCGGGTACCAGAAAAACATTTCATCCTGTTTCTGTAATTTATGGATGTCAGAAATCATTTGTTCCTCAAAAAGCGATTTGAGAACAACCGCTCCTGCACCGTGGCGCGCGCACAATTCAACATTTTCAGCAGAATTGGTAAGACCTGAACTGCTGACAATAAGCGGACTTGATAAGGAAAGTCCCATGTATTTGGTGGTTAGATCCATGAGAATTAGGTTTTTTCTGGTTTATAAACTAAGTTTCTGTTTCCGCTCCGGGCAACACCCGGTGATACCTCGTTTTTCCTGTAAAAAACTGATTAGAAATTGAAAAGCCTTGTCCAGATTGCTTACAGCTTTTTCTGTCAGTTCTTCTTTCATTTCCCATTGATAACCTTTAATATGCAGCAGGTATGCCTCCGGATCGTATCCGTAAATCTCCCTGCATAAGTTCACTACATAGGCTGGATTCACGGCATGCATGGTAAACGAGATATCAGATTCCGGGGTGATGGGAGTTAACATAAAATCATCGATTTCTTCATTTGAGGCATCTGCAAATATTACCAGCCTGTAAGGGGAAATAACTGCTGCATCTTCAATGTTTAACTGGTAATTGCAATCCGTAGAAATAAAGGGAGCCAGGAAATGTTTGTGCTTCCAGTTATCCACTCTTCTTATCAGTTCTGCAGCCAGTCCGTCATCCTGCCTGCCCGGATTGCCATAACCATATACCAGTATGCGATCAGTATATTCCATGGTATTATTTTCTGCGAATATCAATTAATTCGTTCCTGTTATTGAAAAGT
>DASQZP010000393.1:0-3063 GCA_035638655.1 Bacteroidales bacterium | reverse complement strand
CTATGCTAAAGATCTAATCCCATACATAGACAGGACATTTCGCACTATTAGTGATAAAGAGCACAGGGCCATGGCCGGATTATCAAGAGGTGGCTTTCAGACCTGTATGACTGTATTTAATAACATGGATAAATTCGCCTGGATGGGCACTTTCAGCGGATTCTTCATGGGCATGAGAATGGGAAGAAATAATAACGGTTCCCGTCCGGATATGAAAACGCTTGTCAATACAGAGTTCAACGGCATATTTAAGGATGCTGATGCTTTTAATAACCAGTTAAAGTTGATGTTCATAAGTACAGGAACAGAAGAGCACAAACCAACAGAGGCAGTTGAAGCCCTGAAAGCCCATGGCATTAACAATATTGTTTACTACGAATCCCAGGGTACAGCACATGAATGGCTTACATGGCGTAGGGCACTTAATGAATTTGCGCCAAAAATATTTAAATAATAATATGATTATCGTATTCTTTACCTAAAAAAATTATTTACATCGCGCAGCCCCCTTTAGGGGATCAAGGGGATGTGGTTGGATTTCATCTTAACTTTTAGTTTAATATTTTATATCTAAAACGCTATATTAGGAACATAATCCGATAATCATAATAATAATTATGAAAAGAATAAACTTATTATTTGCACTTATATTTCTGGTAATATCGGCCTGTACTACCAATAAACCCGGTTTAGTAAAGGTGGAAGGCGGATTGGTCCAGGGAACAGTTGAAAATGGTTTAACTGTATTCAAAGGAATACCCTTTGCGGCACCACCAGTGGGAGATTTACGCTGGAAAGCTCCGCAGCCGGTAAAAAAATGGGATGGGATAAAGGTAACTACAAAATTTGCTCCGGCTCCCATGCAGGGAGGAAATCCACCTTCAGGCAAAAGTGAAGATTGCCTCTACCTGAATATCTGGTCACCGGCAGAATCCGCCAACGAAAAATTACCAGTCCTGGTTTGGATTTATGGTGGTGGTTTTAGCTTTGGTTCAACTGCCGAACCTGTATACAATGGTGAGAACCTGGCAAAAAAAGGGGTTATTCTGGTAAGTATTGCTTACCGTGTTGGTCAGCTTGGCTTTCTGGCCCTCCCCGGACTAAGCGCTGAAAACCCGGATCATGTATCAGGAAATTACGGTTTGCTTGATCAGATTGCCGGCCTTAAATGGGTTCAGGACAATATCGCTGCTTTTGGAGGTGATCCTGAAAAGGTAACCATCTTTGGCGAATCTGCCGGTGGTATATCTGTTAGTATGTTATGTGCCTCCCCTTTGGCTAAAGGTTTATTCAGTGGTGCAATATCACAGAGTGGTGGCTCATTTGGTCCAACCAGGCCAACAACCTTCCCTGGCGAAAACATGAAAACCCTAAAACAGGCTGAAGCGGATGGTGAAGCTTATATAAAAAAAGCCGGTGTATCTTCACTCGCTGAACTGCGAAAAGTTGAAGCAGACAAATTGCCTATGGGATTCGGAATGGGTTCAGGGTGGCCAATTGTTGACGGTTATGTAATACCTGATGATCAATACAAATTGTATAAAGAAGGAAAATACAACGATGTACCCGTGCTTATCGGATACAATTCGGATGAAGGTGCCAGTTTTTCAAGGGCCAAAACACCTGAAGAATATATTGCCTCTGTTGAAAACCGATTTGGAAAATTCGCCGACACATTAATGAAAGCCTATCCTGCCGGGAAAAATAACGTTCCGAAAACAGCACGTGATCTGATGCGTGATGCGGCATTCGGCTGGCATACCTGGAGTTGGGCCCGTCTTCAGTCAGAGACAGGCAACTCCAACGTTTTCTATTATTATTTTGATCAGCATCCCGATTATCCTGAAGATTCACCACGTTACGGTTATGGCTCACCACACGGACAGGAGGTAGCTTATGTTTTCATGAATCTTGATTCTCTGAATCCCAATACTACCCAGTCGGACCTGGAGCTTTCTGAAGAGATGGGTACTTACTGGACCAACTTTGCTAAGTATGGCACTCCTAATGGAGAGGGACTTCCCAACTGGCCCGCTTTTAGTAACGATAACCCCAGGGTCATGTACTTAGGCAAGGTCCTTCATCCCGGTCCGGTTCCGGATCTTGCATCCCTTGAAGTATTAAATGATTATTTTAAATGGAGACGCTCACTTGAATAAACAAGTTAAATTGAAAGGCTATGTCACAATACAGCAGGAAACTACTAATTAAATACTCAGTAGTTTCCATGGTGAATTTTCCAATATACAGAACAACCCCCTCTGGCAAGTTAAGGAGTTTGCTCCCGAAAACATAAGGTTTATAAAATTTCAGGCCTTGAAAAACACAGAAGGAAACAAGAATATTGGATATGCTGAAGTGGGTATAATTACTAAATGATACTGAATGATTCAAAAATGAAAAAGCCCATTCCGGAGCTGGCAATCAACTTACAAAATGTAACTAACATTTTGTAACTAACATGAATCCGGCATAGTAACAAGGAAAGTAATCCAGACCGACAAATTGAAGTACTCCGCTCTGGCACATGCTTTCTTGTTCTTTTGCCCTAAAAACAATATTTTTACTGATAAACAATTACTATTGCTAAATACTTAACTATGAAAACAACAGCTTTTACAAACAGCTTCAGATCACTTCTACTCGCGGCAGCAATCCTGATGCCGGGTTTCTTTTCTGTCACTGCACAAAACCCCATCATCCACAACCTGTTTACGGCTGATCCATCGGCCAGGGTTTTTGGGGACAGCGTGTATTTATATCCCTCTCATGACATTCTGCCCCCAGAAGGCAAAGGACGCGCCGGCTGGTTCAACATGGCCGATTACCATGTATTTTCTTCTGCCAACCTCACCAACTGGACCGACCATGGTGTTATCGTAAGTCAGAATAAAGTGAAATGGGTTGATTCAAACGCCTACAGTATGTGGGCGCCGGACTGCATTTACCGGAACGGAAAATATTATTTCTATTTTCCTTCACAGACTGCCGACACTACCCATGGCAAAGGGTTTGCTATCGGGGTAGCCATTGCCGGCAAGCCCTACGGGCCTTTTATTCCGC
>DASQZP010000392.1:0-2173 GCA_035638655.1 Bacteroidales bacterium | reverse complement strand
AATTGCCGTGTTCCCAAAGAGAACCTGTTGGGCGAAGTTGGTCATGGTGGACGTATTATGTTGAACACACTCGACTCAGGACGCCTGTCTATTGCAGCGCTGGGTTTGGGCCTTTCAATCGGGGCATTTGAAAATTCACTTGAGTATTCAAAGAAAAGAATTCAGTTTGGACAACCCATTTCAAAATTTCAGGCTGTTGCATTCAAACTGGCGGATATGGATATGAAAATTGAGCTGGCCCGAAACACATTGTACAATGCTTGCTGGCGGAAAGATCAAAACCTTCACTTTGGTAAAGAAGCCGCAATGGCTAAATTGTATACTTCAGAAATAGCAAGGGAAATAGCAGATGAAGCTATTCAGATTCACGGCGCCTCAGGCCTTTTTAAAACCAGTCCGATAGAGCGGTTTTACCGTGATCAGCGTCTCCTGCAGATTGGCGAAGGCACCTCTGAAATTCTCCGGATGGTAATTTCACGGTATTTAGGAATATAATTTACCTTATTGGAATGACTGACAGAAAAAAAGACCATATTGAACTGGCATTACAGTCTCAGATCAAATCATCTGAAATAGATGAACGTTTTTATTATGAACCAATGCTTAGTGGCCATCCGGTTGATTCCATTCCCACTACTGACTTCCTTGGGAAAAAAATGAATATTCCGGTATGGGTTTCCAGTATGACGGGCGGCACCAAACTGGCCAGTACCATAAACCATAACCTGGCAAGGGCTTGCAAGGAGTTTGGAATGGGCATGGGACTGGGTTCCTGCAGAACACTGCTGGAAAGCGACCAGCATTTTGAGGATTTCAATATGCGCGAAGTAATAGGAAATGAGCTGCCCTTTTATGCAAATCTGGGTATCAGCCAGGTAGAAAACATGGTACTGAGTAAGGAAACCGATCGTATTACAAACCTGGTTGGTAAATTACACGCTGACGGATTAATCGTACACGTCAACCCGTTTCAGGAGTGGTTTCAACCTGAAGGCGACAGGTTATTGCAGCCGGCTGTTGATACACTGGGCATGCTCCTCGAAGAGGTATCCTTCCCGGTAATCGTAAAAGAAGTAGGTCAGGGAATGGGACTGAACAGTTTAAGGGCATTGCTCAAACTTCCCCTTTCAGCCATCGAATTTGGTGCGTTTGGAGGAACAAACTTTGCCAAAGTAGAACTTCTCCGTAGCAGTGAGACTGATCAGGAATTGTTCGGACCACTTTCCAAAATCGGTCATGATGCTTATCAGATGGTAAATATGATCAACCATATAATTGCAGATGAAGCTAATGATATCAAATGTAAACAATTGATTGTCTCAGGAGGAATCAAAACTTTCCTTGATGGTTACTACCTGGTCAGCAAAAGTAAATTACCCGCTATTTATGGTCAGGCCTCAACTTTCCTGAAATATGCGCGCGGTGATTATGAACAATTAAGAAATTTTGTGCTTAAGCAGAAAAAAGGGCTTGAACTTGCTTATGCTTTTTTACGCCTCAGGGAAACTATATAAATCCCGGTAGCAAACAAAAAACGATAAATACCTCAGCATCATTAACCGTGTAATTTGACAGCTCATCAATACAAAGTATGATGCATGTTGCACATTGTTCAGTTATTTCAACTATGACGAAAAAGAGTAAAATAATCAAAGGATTTTCCCGCCTCAGCAGAGAAGAAAAGCTTGCCCGTGTGTTGGATGCTTTTTCTGATAAACAAAAGGCAGAGGAGATATTTGTTTCTTTTCGTCATATTAATCCTTCTGTTCAGCGAATACTTGAGGAATTTACAGAAAATACCATATCCAATTATCATCTTCCCTACAACGTAGCCCCGAATTTTTTTATTAACGGGAAGAATTACCTTGTTCCGATGGTAATAGAGGAAAGTTCAGTAGTTGCTGCTGCATCATCCGCCGCTGGTTTTTGGGCTGCAAACGGCGGATTCCGTTCCAGGGTGATCGGTACAGTAAAAGAAGGTCAGGTACATTTTATTTATAAAGGTGATAGCCAAAAACTAACAGATCTTAATGCTGCCATTGAAAAGTATCTGCGGGCACGTACTGCAACTATTGAAGAAAGAATGAGGAACAGAGGGGGAGGAACCCGGTCTGTCCAGATTGTTGACATGCAGGATAAAATGCCAGGCTATTTTCAACTGCGGGCGCTATTT
>DASQZP010000391.1:0-8135 GCA_035638655.1 Bacteroidales bacterium | reverse complement strand
TATGATACATGATTTTAAAGCGTATGTTTCACCATGTGAAGCAATTCATCGGCACTTAATTTCTGCTGTTCGCCGGTTATCATATCCTTAATAGTAAGGATACCGTCCGCCAGCTCAGCTTCACCAACTAATACAACAAAGGGTATATTTTTATTATTGGCATAAGTGAGTTGCTTTTTTAGCTTGACATTATCAGGGTACAACTCAGCGTTTACGCCTGCTTTTCTCATGATATCCAGCAGGCGGAGGCAATATTTTGTTTCTTCCTTTCCAAAATTGGCAAACATAACCCTGGTTGTTACTGCAGCTTCCTCCGGAAATCTTTCCAGCTGTAGCAACACATCATAGATGCGATCAGCGCCAAAAGAAACGCCCACTCCCGATACATCGTCCAGACCAAAAATACCTGTAAGATTATCATATCTTCCTCCTCCGCAAATACTGCCAATTTCCACTTCGGTTGCCTTCACCTCGATAATGGCTCCGGTATAGTAATTTAATCCGCGGGCCAGGGTCAGATCAAGTTTAACTTCAGTATTCAGCGGCGTGTTTTCTAAATAGTCGAATATAACTGCCAGTTCGTTAATGCCTTGCTGACCGGTTTCTGAATCCTTCAGCATGGCATCCAGTTTTGCTAGTTTTTCCCGGTTGCTTCCGGATAATTGCAGAATAGGTTGTAATTTCTCAATAGCTTCATCCTTAATGCCTTTAGATGAGAGTTCGTCATTTACCTTTTCTATGCCTATTTTATCAATCTTGTCAATGGCAACGGTGATATCGGTAATTTTATCTTCCGCTCCGATAACCGTAGCAATCCCGGCCAGTACCTTCCTGTTATTCAGGTGAATGTTAATGCCAATATTGAGTTTGCCAAAGACATCATCAATCATCTGCAGCAATTCAATCTCATTTAGCAATGAATCGCTTCCGATCACATCGGCATCACACTGGTAAAACTCCCTGTAGCGACCTTTTTGGGGACGATCGGCACGCCAGACGGGCTGTATCTGATATCTCTTGAAAGGAAAATTAAGCTGGTTTCTGTTCTGTACCACAAATCGGGCAAAAGGAACCGTGAGATCGTAACGAAGTCCTTTCTCAGCAATGTGAGTAGTCATTTTAACCGAATCGGAATGAATGGCATTATCGGCAGGCACCTTGCTCAGAAAATCCCCTGAATTCAAAATTTTAAACAACAATTTATCACCTTCTTCCCCGTACTTTCCCATCAGTGTTGACAGGTTTTCCATAGCTGGTGTCTCAATCGGCTGGTAACCAAAATTGCGGAATGTTTCCTTAATGGCAGAAAATATATATTCGCGCCGTATGGTCTCAACAGGAGTAAAATCGCGTGTTCCTTTGGGTATAGATGGTTTTTGTGAACTCATTTATTATCTTTTTTTCAAAATTACGATATAATTGTGTTATTGCAACAGTCATTGAATATGATACACAATAGGTTTTAAAGTCAAGACTTTAATAATTTAGGAAGTAATATTAAAATCAAAAGGTTATCATGAAATCCAACCATTCGTAATAATTATTTAACCAGTTTTTTATATTTAATTCTTTTGGGTCCTTCATCCCCCAAGCGCTTTTTGCGGTTTTCCTCATACTCAGTGTAGCCGCCTTCGAAGAAAAAAACTGAAGAATTGCCTTCAAAAGCAAGGATGTGAGTTGCTATCCGGTCAAGAAACCAGCGATCGTGAGAAATTACAACTGCACAACCGGCAAAATTTTCCAGTCCTTCTTCAAGCGCACGCAGTGTATTCACGTCAATATCATTGGTTGGTTCATCGAGCAGTAGCACGTTGGCTTCCTCTTTGAGGGTAAGCGCCAGGTGCAACCGGTTTCTTTCACCTCCGGACAACACGCCGCATTTCTTTTCCTGGTCGGCTCCGCTGAAGTTGAAACGAGCCACATAAGCCCGGGCATTGATGGATCGGCCCCCAACCTGGATGAATTCGCTGCCTCCTGATATTACCTCGAAAACCGATTTCTCCGGATCAATGGCAGTATGGGCCTGATCTACATAACCGATTTTTACGGTTTCCCCGACTGAAAAATCGCCCTTATCAGCACTTTCAAGTCCCATGATCATTCTGAACAAAGTAGTTTTGCCGGCACCATTTGGCCCGATTATGCCCACAATCCCGGCAGGAGGCAGAGAAAAATTAAGATCTTCGAACAGTATTTTTTCTCCGAATGACTTGGTAACATCAATAGCGTCTATCACTTTGTTGCCCAGACGGGGACCGTTGGGAATAAATATTTCAAGTTTTTCTTCTTTTTCCTTACTGTCTTCATTCAACAGTTTATCATAAGCGCTCAAACGGGCCTTTGACTTGGCATGCCTGGCTTTGGGAGCCATGCGCACCCAGTCCAGCTCTCTCTCCAGTGTTTTCCTTCGTTTGCTCTGCGTTTTTTCTTCCTGCTGCATGCGGGCAGTTTTTTGTTCCAGCCAGGATGAATAATTTCCCTTCCAGGGTATGCCCTCTCCCCTGTCGAGTTCCAGGATCCAGCCGGCAGCATTATCAAGAAAATACCTGTCGTGGGTAATAGCAATCACCGTTCCGCTGTACTGCTGCAGATGCATTTCAAGCCATTGCACTGATTCAGCATCCAGGTGGTTGGTGGGTTCGTCCAGTAATAATACATCCGGTTCCTGTAACAGAAGCCGGCACAACGCCACCCGCCTGCGTTCACCGCCCGACAGGTTTGCCACACCGGCATCCCCGTCAGGACAACGCAAGGCATCCATGGCTCTTTCAAGTTTGCTGTCAAGTTCCCAGCCACCGGCCTGTTCAATCTGATCTGTTAACTCTCCCTGGCGTTCAATAAGCTTGTTCATCTGATCATCGCTCATGGGTTCAGTAAACTTCATATTCAGTTCTTCATATTCCTTCAGCAGGTCAACCACCGGCTGTACTCCTTCCTGCACAATTTCCTTCACCGTTTTTTTGTCATCCAGCGTTGGTTCCTGCTCCAGCATCCCCACTGAATAACCGGGAGAAAACACTACTTCACCCTGATAAGATTTATCAACGCCGGCTATTATCTTTAGCAACGTAGATTTCCCGGAGCCATTTAAGCCAATGATCCCGATTTTGGCACCATAGAAGAATGAGAGATAAATGTCATTCAGTACCTTTTTATGAGGAGGGAAGATTTTACTAACCCCAACCATGGAAAATATTATTTTCTTATCGTCAGTCATATCTGTTTACCGGCTTTTTGATTTTGTCGACAAAAATATCAAAAATAGTTGGTTATTAATAATAAGCGAAGGACATTGCCAGGATAAAAAAAACCTTAAACATTATTTTATGCTTAAGGTTTGTTATGTTTACTTTTCAGAGAATATATTATTTCCCTCTTGCCATTTTCTTCAGGTCACTTTCCAGCAAACCATCAGGATGCTTATCATTAATCTTGTGATAATCAAAATAATAAAACTGTGCATCAGCGGCACCTATAATTATATTGTAGCATCGGGCTTTTAGCCGTGTTCCTTCCGGTCCCACTTTATGCAGGAACACTACATCAGGATCGTGGTCCTCAATGGCTTGCTGAATATCTTCGCGGGTAACAATTTTAAATTTATAAGGATAAATCTTATGGATCCGGGCTGCCGAATTGATGCTTTTTTCCAGTTCATCCTGCACCAGGTAGAGTGTCTTGTGTTTAATATCGCCCATATTATCATTATAATGCTTGAAAATATTGGCAGATATGTACTCAGGATGCTCCTGTATGAGTTGCACATGATTCTGAATAAAGCGAGCCAGCAAATTCAGTTTGTAAATGTAGCTGCTCTCTTCCACACCATAGTATGCAAGCGGTACAGAGCAGATTGTTGGCAGCTGACTCAAACTGAAAACATTGTCCCCCAGCAGCAGATTCAGAAATTTATATTTGGCCATTGATTTGTCCTTCTCAAATGTAACCTCTGTCATTACCAGGAAACTATAATCAGGATTGGTCATTTTCTCTTCAAATTCCTTTACGGTTATGAACTTAAAAGGTGTAATGGTCCACTCCTTGTTCATCACCTCCTTAATCCTGATGTTGTATTCCAGCATCGGATTGTCCTCAAGCACAACCAGGGTTGTAGTTTTGAAAAACCTGCTTATTTCATCTTTTGTAGGCACATAATCCTGTGCTACCACGGGCAGCACCATCATCCAAAATAACAGGCCTGCAATTAACTTTCTCATAATCAATTTCTTTTATATTATTCTTTTACTGGCAAATAAAGCGGATTTCGCTCGTTGAATTTACGTATGTAAAGGAATTTTAGTTGCTTTTTTTTGCGTTTTCTGAGGTTGCTGAATTCATCATGCAATTCAGGATCCTGCATTAAAATCATTTCCAGATTTTTATAATCATAATCCATTACCTTCCCCGTGTTGAAATCGAGAATAAATTGTCGCATTTCAGAAGTTTCATACGAGGATGAACCCATTGAGTAAGGATTTGAATAGGGATTGTAATACGGAGAATAATATGGATTATTGTAATAAGGATCATTATAACGGGTATTGTAAGTAGTTACTGTAGCAACAAAATGACAAATATTGCCAACAATAGTTACCCTGTTAAATCCACCATTTATGTTGATATAAAGTACCCCGTTTCTGCTGAATCCCCATATATTTTTTGTCTGAACCTGCTGACGCATTCCCAGGTTATCAAAAAAACTGATATAATCCTTATTCAGCACTTCATCAAAAAAATCATCGTCGCGATAGTCCTTATTGGCCAGGATCCTGGCCCCGGATATGGGTGAATTATTTTTTACCTGATTAAAATTCAGATAGATACCCTCTTTGAACTTAAAATCGGGTGAATACTTTACCATTACAGTATCCCCCTGTGCAAAAGTAATTATTGCAAGCTGGGATAGCCAGATAAACAGTAAAGCTTGTAAGAAAAAGCCTTTCACAAAATTTGTTTTCATAGATAAACCCCGAATGATCCTAAACAAAAATAACAGTTTTGTACTTTACTCCATAGAAAACGTAAAGTATTTTGCAAGTATTGTGATGATTTATCTTTTGAAGTATATTTTGCTCGTTGCAGATTGTAACTAGTGTCTGTCCATAATGTCCGATAACTGCGTTATTACAAAAATTTTAATTCCTCATATACATTAGGTGCTTAGGCGACAACTTTTATCAACATGTTGTTCAGATTATGCAAAGGTGAATTTGGATCAATCCTGATAACTTTTAGCCTCTCAATGCAACCTGGTTCCGATAAGGTGAATAAATTCTTCACGGGTTGCCACATTCTTAAGAAATTCACCGGTAAATGCCGAGGTGGTGGTAACTGAATTCTGTTTTTGTATACCGCGCATAACCATACACATGTGTTTGGCTTCAATTACTACAGCTACACCAGCAGGTTGCAAGGTATCCTGTATGCAGTCACGGATCTGCACGGTAAGTCGCTCCTGCACCTGCAAACGCCGTGCATAAGCTTCCACTACCCTGGCTATTTTGCTTAATCCTGTGATATAACCATTTGGTATATAGGCAACATGTGCCTTCCCGAAAAACGGGATCAGGTGATGCTCACAAAGAGAGAAGATCTCAATATCCTTTACAATTACCATCTGCTGGTAATCCTCCTTAAACATGGCAGAACGCAATATCTCAGCCGGTTCAAGTGTATAGCCATGGGTTAAAAATTGCATTGATTTGGCAACTCTGTTGGGTGTATCCTGCAGTCCTTCCCGGTTTGCATCCTCACCTATCAGATCGAGTATATTCTTGTAATTATCTGCCAGCTTTTCTGTTCGTTCATCATCATAGGTATCAATTCGCTGGTATCCGTTTTCATCCTCTGTTCCGATTCCGTTATTTACTATTTTCATTTTAATGAGGTTGTGATTTTACGCCAAATGGTTTTTTCATCAATTGACGATCAGTTTATTTCAAAATATATTCTGTATCTTTTTTACCGCCTGTAAAGAAAGAGAGGCAAAAATTAATGCCCGAAAAACTCCACATAGTTATTTTCCGTTTCACATAGTTTGATCCTGTATAACTGCACCCCGAGAGCCCTGATGGGTTGTTCCAGTTCCTCCCAGATACCAATGGCCAGGTTTTCGGTTGAAGCAATTTTATCTTTCATAAATGCTACTTCAAGATTAACGTTTTTGTGGTCGAGTTTATCAATGATCTTTTCACGTACTACCCGGCTCACCTCCTTCAGGTTAACCACATATCCGAGATCGGGATTAATCATGCCTTTTACTGTTACAAACAGCTCGTAATTATGTCCATGCCAGTTGGGATTGGAACATTTCCCGAAAACTTCAAGATTTTTTTCATCATCCCAGTCGGCCCTGTACATCCTGTGGGCGGCATTAAAACGTTCTCTCCGCGTTAAAAAGATCATCTGTTTCTAATTTCAGTTATATTAACTAATTTTGCATGAAATATTCAGGAAAATCAACCGAATACAATCAAAGATAGGAACTTTTTTATACTTAATACAATTATTAAAGCTCCCCGGGGAGCTAATTAGTGTCTGTTCATAATGTCCGATAACTGCGTTATTGCTCTTTATGCAACAAATTATTCCGGTGGGTTAACAACAGAATATATTAAAAGTTCACTGATGCAGTTTTCCTGAAAAACAGCTTTAGTGGCATAAATGAGAAAAAGCGCCAGGCTGAAGAAAGGCCTGGCACAAACAGGACCAGATACAATTAATGATTTATTGAACGCAATCCACCCGGGGGTGGCTGCTTAAAAATACATGACATGATTATAATTACCGGTGCAGCTGGTTTCATTGCCAGTAACCTTATCACCAGACTAAATGAAGAACAATTCAAAGACATAGTACTGGTGGATGATTTCTCACATCAGGATAAAAACAGGAATTTCGAGAATAAAACCTTCTCGTCCAAAGTGGAGCGGGAAGAATTTATTCCCTGGCTGAGAGAAAATCACCGGTTTGTGGAGTTTGTTTTTCACCTGGGTGCACGCACAGATACAACCGAATTTGATAAAGATATTTTTGATAAACTGAATCTGAATTACAGCAAGGCAGTATGGAATACCTGCGTTGAATTCGGATTGCCACTGGTGTATGCGTCATCAGCTGCAACATACGGAATGGGAGAACACGGGTATGATGACAGTGAGCAGATCATCGATCAGTTACAACCACTCAATCCTTATGGAGAATCAAAAAATGAGTTTGATAAATGGGTGATTCAGCAGGAAAGAAAACCATTTTTCTGGGCAGGTCTTAAATTTTTTAATGTGTACGGACCCAATGAATATCACAAGGGAAGAATGGCTTCGGTTGTTTACCACGCTTTTCAGCAGATTAAAAAGACCAGCCAAATGAAGCTTTTCCGTTCACATAATCCCGAATTCAGAGATGGAGAACAGAAGCGGGACTTCATCTATGTAAAAGACGTGGTTGATGTCATGTATTTTCTGATGATCAACAGAAAAGAATCCGGGATATTCAATCTGGGAACCAGCAAAGCCCGTACTTTTCATGACCTGGTAAGTAACACTTTTAAAGCGATGGGACTCCCTGAAAATATTGAATTCATCGATACCCCTGAAGACATTCGCGATACCTACCAGTATTTTACCGAAGCCAGGATGGAACGGCTGCGTTCAGCAGGTTATACCCGTTCATTTACCTCACTTGAGGATGGAGTAAACGATTACGTTAAAAATTACCTGCAGGATAGCAAGATATATTGAACATTGAACACTGAATAAAGGCTGGAAGAGAAAATAATCTTTCAGCCTCAATAACTATTTCAGGGCATTCAACTCGCTGACGACCTCATCGATTGCTGCATCATCAAATCCCTTTTGTTTGGCGGCCTCTTCGAGTGTTCCCCAGATAGGTTCACCGCACGCGATACATTTTATTCCTTTGTCCATCAGGTATTTTACCGATTGAGGGACCTTCTCTACCAGTTCTTCAATTGTGATGTCTTTTTCAATCTTCATTGTATTTTATTAAATGAGTATCGCGAATCATGAATATAACTTTTTTACTATCATTTATTTTCTTTTAATTTTTCTTTGTAGTTCTTTATCAAGATAAATCTGAAACAATTCATCAGTTGTTATGATATTTTTAAATCCTTT
>DASQZP010000390.1:0-3057 GCA_035638655.1 Bacteroidales bacterium | reverse complement strand
AAAGTAAATTTTTCTTCATAATACTTAAAATTTTGGGTTAATTATAAAACGATATAAAATACATTGTTGAGAAACAATACTTAAATTTCATTGTAAATTGTTACAAAGTATGCAAATTACAATTAAGTTTGAGTTAAATCAATATGAATGTTGTGAAACATTTTCAATAAGTTTTTAACCACAGAAACCAATTTTCTCCATAACAAATTAATATTCAAAAAATAAGCAAGATTACTTTGATATCACATTATTCAACCAAAACCGTGGCAATTATCATTGTCTGTTGAAGCATACTTTTATAATTTTGTAGTAAACATAAAAAATCCTGATTATGATCGATACTATTTTTCAGCACCGTTCAATAAGAAAATACAAAACTGATCCGTTAGAAAACACAATGTTGAACCAGATACTCGAGGCCGGAACCAGGGCTTCAACCACGGGCAATATGCAGGTTTACAGTATTGTAGTGAGCAAAGATAAAGAGATAAAAAAACAGTTGTGGGAGGCTCATTTCAAACAGGATATGGTGAAACAGGCTCCTGTGGTGCTCACTTTCTGTGCCGATTTTAACCGGTTTAACAAATGGTGTCTGGCCAGGGAAGCTGATCCCGGTTACGATAATTATCTTTCATTTTTTACAGCAGCCATTGATGCCCTGCTGGCTTCCCAGAATGTAGCGCTTGCTGCCGAAGCAAACGGATTAGGCATCTGTTACCTGGGTACCACCACCTACATGGCAAGAAGCATTGTCAATATCCTCAACCTTCCGAAAGGCGTGGTTCCTGTGACAACACTGGTAATGGGCTTTCCGGATGAAAAACCGGGACTTGCCGACCGGCTGCCTCTGCAGGGTGTGATTCACAATGAAATATACAAAGATTATACTGCAGATGACATTAATGCCATCTACAAAGACAAAGAAGCGCTGGAAGAAACACTGGAGCTGCTCAAAGTAAACAATAAGAAAACCCTGGCCCAAATTTTTACTGACAACCGCTATACAAAAAAAGACAACGTGTTGTTTTCTAAAGAATATCTAAAAATAATTGAGGAACAGGGTTTTATGAATAATGATTGATTAAGTTTGTCTCAAACTGTCAGACACCTTCAGGATAATCAAAATTTGTCAGGCAATCTTATAGTTTTCTGCAACATTCATACTTGCTGAAAAGGTGTCTGACAGTTATCTCCTTTTTATTAAGAAATTAAAATTGAAAGAATCAAAAAGAAAATGGTATATCAAAATCATTTGCTATCTTTTTAAGATTTTCAACCACCGGATCAAGCAAGGGTATTCCATTCTTTCTCCTCTTTTCTTCAGTGATCCTTTCCGGGTCCCCGGGTATCAGCACCTCTTTTTCACCCGGTATGGTGTCGGCCTTTCTGAAGGTTGTGATCCAGTTGTCCATGTGTTTCTTAAATTCATCTGCAGACCGGAAGGCATCCACACGAATGGCTCCAAAGAAGTGTCCTATCCCCTCTCCCACCAGATTATCCAGTGGATTAAGAAAAGCTACAAAAGGAGGCACCCAGGGACCATAATTGGCACCTGACAATACCCCGCTGAGGATATCTACCACGGCTCCCAGGCCGTATCCCTTATGACTACCATGTATCCTGTCACCCCCGAGTGGCAGTAAGGCACCGCCCTTGCTGATAATACAGGGATCATCTGTTGGTCTGCCCTCTTTATCCTGCATCCAGCCTAACGGCGCTTTTTCGTTTTTACGTTGTAATATTTCCAGTTTGCCATTGGCGGCAGTAGTGGTTGCCATATCCATCACAAAAGGAGGTTGTTTACCGGCGGGGATGGCAAAACAAATTGGATTGGTACCCAGCAAACGTGATTTTGAAAAGGTTGGAGAAACGATCGGACTGGCATTGGTCATGGCAACTCCGATCATGTCTTCTTCAAGGGCCATCATGGCATGGTAAGCAGCGATACCAAAATGATTTGAATTTCTGACGGCTACCCAGCCAGTCCCGACATTTCCGGCTTTTTCCATAGCCAGTTTCATGGCATAAGGGCCAGACAACAATCCGAGTCCTTTATCACCATCCACCACACCCGTACCTGGTGTTTCGTGCACAATTTTAATGTCGGGGGTTGCATTTGCCCTTCCGGCTTCCAGTAACCTGAGATAACCAGGAATACGGGCTACTCCGTGAGAATCGATACCTCTGAGATCGGCTGCAAGGAGTACATTTGATCCCACCCGGGCATCTTCAGGGGTAAATCCGGCTTTCAGTAAAATGTTTGCTGCAAGTTCTCTCAACTTTTCAAAAGCATACAGCCGGACATTGGTCTGTGTTTCTTCCATAACTTTATAAATAAGCCGCAAAGTTAGTAAAAAGAATTTTACGGCAGACGGCTTTCAATCGGGCCGGACAACTATTTGCCGCGGTTGAAAGTAGTGGCATTGGCCTGGGCAGTGGGCATGATCAGCATATCATTTATGTTAACGTGTGCCGGCCGGGTAAGTATAAACAATACTGATTCGGCAATATCTTCAGCCTTGAGAGGTTCATACCCCTTATAAACTCCATCGGCCCGACCTTTATCTCCTTTAAACCGTACCATGGAAAATTCCGTTTCAACAGCCCCGGGAGAAACAGAGGAAACCTTGATATTATGACGAAGCAGATCGATGCGCATGCCTTTTGTCAGTGCCTCAACAGCATGCTTGGAGGCAGCATATACATTCCCTTTCTCATATACTTCCTTGCCTGCAATTGAACTGATATTGACTATGTGCCCGGAACCATTCGCCGCCATTACAGGAGACACCTTACGGGTAATATACAACAACCCTTTTATGTTTGTATCAATCATTGCTTCCCAGTCGTCGACGTTTCCTTCATCAATAAAGTCAAGACCGGCAGCCAGCCCGGCATTGTTGATCAATACATCGATTTTTTTCCAGTTTCCGGGCAGGGCCTCAACAGCCTGATCCACCTCAGCCTTGTTTCTGATATCAAAATTCAGTGTAATAACACCGGCCTTATATTTTTCGGCAATCTCTTGCTTCAGTTCTTCCAGTAAGTTATTACGCC